>JACDGA010000408.1 GCA_013815505.1 Acidimicrobiia bacterium | reverse complement strand
GTCGACGTCTTCGCCTCCAACGCCCCTCGCTCCCCCGACTCGATCGACGCATGGGGCGCGCCCATCACAGACACCGCCGCCGGCACCGCGCCGACGTCCATCTCGGTCGACGTGCGCCGTGACGCACGCCACCTGCTCGTGCTGTTCCGAGAGCTCGGCCAGGATCCCTCCTGCACCGGCGCGAACCCGTATCGCGGTCGACTCGGCGAAGTAGCATTCGGCGCGTAATCCGCCCTGGAGGCCGCTACGTCCCCCTCATCTCACGCACGCGCCGACGACCAGGCGCTCGTCAACGCCGCGCAGGGCGGAGATCGACGCGCACTCGACGAGCTGCTGCGGCGGCACATCGACCGTATCCACTCCGTGTGCGCACGCATCGTCGGCGGCACCCGCGACGCCGACGATGCCACCCAGAACGCGATGATCAGCATCGTGCGATCGCTCGATCGGTTCGACGGGCGGGCGGCGTTCAGCACGTGGGCGTACCGCATCGCGACCAACGCCGCGCTCGACGAGCTGCGCCGGAGAACGCGCCGGCCCAACCTGCAACTCGTCGACGAGGAATCGGGTGACACGCTCGAACCCACGGATCCGCTGTCGCACCGACAGGTCGACGCCGTCGTCGACCGGATGGCAATCGACGACGCGCTCGCCTCGTTGCCCGCCGACTTCCGGGCGGCCGTCGTGCTGTGCGACGTCTCGGGACTCGGGTACGCCGAGATCGCCGATGTTCTCGCCGTCCCCCTCGGTACGGTGAAATCTCGCATCGCTCGTGGTCGCGCGATCTTGGTCGAGATGCTCGGGAACCATTCCTCGCCCGGGGACGTCCAATCCCCATCAGGGCACGAGTAGCAGGAATTCTTCGATGACGGACCACCACTTCAGCAGCACCGGCGCAGGCGGCGCCTCCGACGACGAGATCCGCCGCGCCGAGGCCGTGAGTGCCGTCGTCGACGGCGTCGCCACCGACGCCGAGCAGGCGCTCGTGACCTCGGACGCCGGCCTGCAGGCGCAGGTCGAGTTCCTCACCAGGGTCCAGTCGTCGCTGCGTGAAGTGCCACCTCTCGACGACGGCCTGCGTGAGCGGCTCCTCGCACCTGCCCTCTCGGCGTTCGACTCGCACAGCAGCACGGCAGCCGGCACGTTCGCTCCCCTACCACCACCGTCTCGCCGCCACGGCAGCGGTCGCTGGCTGATGGTTGCGGCCGCCGTCGTCGCCGTTGTCGCCACGGCCGGCATCACGCTCTCGGTCGTCACCGGCACGGGCGATAGCGATTCTCCTAATGCCGGCGATTCGGAGAACTTCCAGGACGAGAGCCCGACCCTGGGCGAGACCGACGACAGCGACGACGATGCCGCAGCCTCCGCCGACGAGACCAGCGCCGAGCAAGTACCCGATGTGGCGGCGAGCGCGCCTTCCGCCAGCAGTGCGGCCGTTGACGGGATCACCGACAAGAGCTCGCTGTCGAACTGGGTGCTGCAAGCCACTGACGGCAACCTCCGGCCCGCCGATGCCGACACCCGCCGATGCGACCGTCAGATCCTCGGCTCCACCACGTACCGCGGCGACGACGTCTACATCTCCGTCGAAGGTTCGATGGCCGTCGCCCGCGACGCCGACACCTGCGGCATCGTCCTCGAAACCGACGCGCCGTAATACTGCGGGCTCGTCGGCCGCTTCGCTTTCTCCTCGCGCCGCGTGCTCCTCGTCGCTGGCGCTTCCCTCGTCGCCTGACATCGGCCCATCTCGGGCGATCTGACGCGCCGCAACTCTGCGGGCTCGTCGGCCGCTTCGCGGGCAGGTACTTCTCAGCTACTAGGTTGGAGCGGTGCCTGGGAATCCGTTGACCGATCCCGACTTCGCTGCGGACACGGCGGACCGGATCGATCGGATCGTCGGCAACGTCCGCCGGAAGGCAGTGCAACCGATCGTGACCGCGGCACGCGCCGCCGTGTTCGGTTTGCTCGGGGCATTCCTCGGCGTCTTCGCGCTTGTTCTCTTGCTCGTCGGACTCACTCGCGGCCTGCAGGCGTTCCTCGCGCTCTGGATCGCCGAGCCACGCACCGTGTACCTCAGCTACCTCATCATCGGTGCGCTGCTGTGTGCCGTCGGCATGGTGCTGATGTCGAAGCGGTCGCCGGGCACACCCACCTGAGCGCCACCTGACGGGCGTTGCCCGCGCCGATACCCTGATCGTCATGGCGAACGTGCGCGATGTGATCATCATCGGATCCGGCCCTGCCGGGCTCACGGCAGCGATCTACACGGCACGGGCAAACCTCGCGCCGCTCGTGATCGAGGGCGAGCCGTCGAGCAGCAGCGACCAACCCGGTGGACAACTGATGCTCACCACCGAGGTCGAGAACTACCCCGGTTTCGTGGACGGCATCATGGGGCCCGAGCTGATGAGCAACTTCCGTGGCCAGGCCGAGCGGTTCGGCGCTGAGATCATCACGGCCAAGGTGACGCGCGTCGACTTCTCTTCCCAGCCGCTGCGGGCGTGGGTCGGCGACACCGAGTACCGGGCGCGGACGATGATCATCTCGACGGGCGCGCAGTCGCTCAGCCTCGGCGTCGAGGGCGAGTCGCGGCTGCTCGGTTATGGCGTCTCCACGTGCGCCACGTGCGACGGGTTCTT
>JACDGA010000407.1 GCA_013815505.1 Acidimicrobiia bacterium | reverse complement strand
CTGGCGACGATCCGAATGCACCCGATTTGCTCGTGTATCGCAGCAACCGCGACCGCACGATCGAGGTGTTCAAGGCGAACATCGGTCGCCGGGACGACGGCCCGTGGCAGCGCTGGACGTGTGATCGACTGGTCGACGACGACATCGGCGAGCTCCGGTTCGAGGGATGCGAGTCGCCGACCGATCTCGCCACGGCGAAGGACGCCACCGCCCCGCCGCCGACGGTTCGAGCCGAGCCCGTCGTCGCACAATTCTCGGTGGCGTATGGCTACGACTACTCGGAGACGAACACGTCCAGTTGCCCGGTCGCGTCGACGTCGTTCGTCGACCGTTCTCGGGGCACCCCGACGTCGTGGGAATGGCAGTTCCCCGACGGCACCACGTCCAACGAGCAGCACCCGCAGCTCCCCGTCGGCGCCAGCGGCCTCGTCACGCTGACCGTCTCGAACGGCACGTCGACAGACCGCACGTCGACCGACATCGGCTACGTCGAGTGCTGACGGCCCTGACTCGCCGCTCGCGAAGTTGTCACACCCCCATGCTTTGGTTGGGCCATGGACGAACGAGATGTGTGCGAGCGGCTCCGGCACGCTGCTGCCGTGCTTGCGGAGGTGCGAGTCGGTGAGCTCGACGCGCAAAACGTACGCAACGCGATGGGCGAGCTCGCAGCTGTCCGGCGTCACGCCGGCCGGCTCGACGTCGCCCTCGCCGCCCGGGCGGGCGAGCTCTGCGATCGCGGGACGGGTGAAGACCCCGTCGATCTCCTCACCGACGTCGGGGCGATGCCCGCGAAGCGGGCTCGACAAGTTGTCGGCCATGCGGAGCTGCTGGGCCGGATGCCGTTGCTCGCCGCGGCCGTCGCTGCGGGCACGGTCTCCGACGATCACGTCGCGGCAGTAGCCACCGCCCGACGGCGCGTCGACCCCGCATTGCGAACCGAGCTCGATCGCGCCGACGAGGAGATCACGGCCCTGGCCGCCACGCACTCGCCCGATGCCCTCGCCGATCGTCTGCGCTGGCTCACCAGCCGCATCGAGCGGCAGCACCAGCGCCAGCGCTCGCAGCGCCAAGCCCGCCAGGCGCGCCTCACGAAGTGGATCGATCACGACGGCATGTACCAGCTGCGTGGCGCGTTCGACCCCGACCTCGGCGCCCGCATCTTCACTGCTGTCGACACGGCCGTGGAGGCGCTCCGGCAACACCCCGAGTCCCTCGTGCCTGGCCACGATCCAACCGATCCACTCGGCGTCGAACCCACCTTCCTCGCCGCACATGCGCTGGCGAAGCTCGTCGGCCACGGCCACATGGCACAGCATCCCGGCCTTGCCGAGGTAGTCGTCCTCATCGACGAGATGACGCTGCTCGACGGCTCGCACGACCGTTCGGTGTGCGAGTTCCACGACGGCTCGCCCGCCGACCCGGATCTCGTCCGGCGGCTGTGCTGCGACGCCATCGTCAGGGCCGTCGTCGTGTCGGCCGACGGCCGCGTGCCGCTGTCATTGGGGCGAACACGGCGAACCGCCAACCGGGAGCAACGTCGAGCGTTGCGAGCCGTCTACCGCACCTGCGCCATCGAGGGCTGCACGACGCCGTTCGACTGGTGCGAGATCCACCATGTCTGGTTCTGGGAGCTCGACGGTCTCACCGATCTCGACAACCTCATCCCGCTCTGTCACCGCCATCACCACCTCGTGCACGACAGCGGTTGGCGGCTCACGCTCGACAAGACCGACCGAACGCTCAGCGTGGCACTCGCCGACGGCAGCGCGACACGCACGATGCGACCCGCAGGACTGCAGCCGCCTGCCACCCGCGCTGCGCCTCGTCTGCCGTCCGAACCGAGTACCACCGCCGCCTGACGAGCGGCAGCCATGGCCTCGAGCCTCCGACGTTTGTCCTGCGCCGAGTCCGGGCATGTTCTCGTCTGCCCTTTGAGCCGATAGGAACTCACCATGAAGAAGATCCTGATCCTGGTTGCCGCCGGTGCGGCGGCCGCCTACTTCCTCGATCCCGACAACGGTGTCAAGCGCCGCGAGGACGCCAAGGCGAAGGTCAACTCCTTCGGTAGCCCGTCCTGACGACGCTGCCACTGTCCCCCATCCCATACGAAAGAATCGTGACGATGAAGTACTCCAAGCTCACCGACCAGGCCTCCGACGTCGCCAGCACGGTCGGCGACACCCTCACCGACGCCGTCTCCGTTGGACTCGACCGCGGACGCGACCTCGTGTCCACCGCAGCCGATCGGCTTCCGGATCCGTCGACGGCGAGCGATTGGACCCGCCAGCACGTGCCTGGCCTGAAGCCGCCCAAGTCGCGTGGGCTCTCCTCGTGGCTGCCGCTCATCGGCGCCATCGCCGTCGTCGCTGCCGTGGTGTGGTGGCTGCGCCGCGACACCGACTCCGACAGCATCACGCGCTGAGCCGCTGGCGGCGGCTCGCCTGCTCAGTCCGAGGTCACCATGTCGGCGCCATCGCGGTCGGCGCCGTCGACGAGCAGTACGTTCAGCGCGTCGAGGCTGCGCCGCAGCAGACGTGACACGTGCATCTGGGAGATGCCGATGACCTCGGCGATCCCCGTCTGCGACATCTGCTCGAAGTACCGCAAGCGGACGATCTCTCGCTCTCGCTCGGGCAGGATC
>JACDGA010000089.1 GCA_013815505.1 Acidimicrobiia bacterium | reverse complement strand
GTTGTGGTGGTCGACCAGGACGGTGTCGAGTCCGCCGATCCGAGATGCCACGACGGCTGACCCGGCGGCCATCGCCTCGAGAGCGACGGCGCCGAGCGGTTCGGGCCACTGCGACGGGATCACGACGATGTCGGCACCGGTGAGCTGCTCGTCCATGGCCTCGTAATCGAGGTGCCCGAGGTAGGTGATCGACAGCCGACCGTTCACCGCCATCGCCTCGTCGCCGATGCGTCGGCACTCCGACCAGAAGTGGTCGTCCTCGATGATGCCGGCGATGCGCAGTTCGACGGGTCTGGCGGTCGTCACTGCGCCGAGCGCCTCGAGTAGGACGGACAGTCCCTTCTCGGCCGTGATCCGTCCGGCTGCGAGGACAACCGCCGGATCGCTCGCTCGTGACCGTTGCCGGGTGCGTTGGCTGACCCGGACACGCACCGGTCGCCTGAGGAGGTGGAGCCGTGCACCGAGCCGCGGTTCGGCCGCCTCGAGGAGTGATCGCATGTACCCGCTGACGACCACGACGGCGTCGACGTCGAACAGCGACCCTGCCAACGTCGTGCGGTCCTCGAGCTCTGCGAGATCGAGTGTGCGCTGAGGAAATCGCCGGACGCAATGCCCTTCGTCGATCGCCGTCAGGCAGCCTCGTCCGAGACGCTGGGCGCAGCTACCGACGTCGCGCCGCCAGCGCAACTCGGTCAGACAGGTCAGGTAGTGATCGTGGACGTACCAGAGGAGCGCGCCGCGACCCTCGAGTGCGGCCAGCGACGACACGACCGCGGGATCGAACACGTTGTGCAGGTAGATGACATCGGGGTCGATCTCGCGAACCACGGCGGCCACTGCGTCACCGGTGCCCGGACGTGGCCGGCGAGAGCGGAGCCCCTCGACGACGTGCACCGAGCTGAGGTCCTGCGAGGCATCGCCTGCGACGAGGCCGCACACGAGATGCGACTGCACCCCCCGCCCTGCCAGCGCACTGGTGAGCAGCGTGATGTACTCCTCGGTGCCCCCGAAGCTGCCCCCCTTCTCGTTGATGTGGACGACCGAGCGCCACGCCCTGCGGTCTACGACCGAGCTGCTGGCCGAAGCCGCCATACGAGCTGTCACAGACGCACCCTACGGACCCTGGATGGGCGCTGCTCATCGACTCCCGACCCGGAACAGGAGGCGAAGTTCTCGGACGATCTGCGAGGGTCCGAGGCGGAGCCGTCATCACCACCTAGGGTTGACACTTCTGGTCATGCCGGACCGAGGCGCGCACGCTCGTGCTGGTGGCATGCAACACGTCGTCCGGGTGTGCCGGCGACACGACACCGAAAGATCGATGCTCGACGTAGCAGAACTTGAATCGGCGATCTGGTCGATCGCGGATGGACGTGGGACGACGGACGACTCGGCGCGCCTCGAGGCCGACCGCCGGGCCTCGCTCGCCGTGCTCGACGGGCTCATCGTCGACATCGACCGTGATCTGGCGTCCGCGAGGCGTCTCACCGGCGATGAGCGCGAGCAGGTGGTCGGAGACCTCGCCGAGACGCTCGACAACCTCCGCGACATCGCCTCTGGGCTACGACCGAACAAGAACGGCACGCCACGGCCGCACGATCGTGCAGCGACGGCCGTCATCCCGCAGGCGACTGCGAACGAGCCGGAGGTACCCGACGAGCCGATCGAGCCCGGCGAGGTCGAGCTCCACGCCTCGTGGTCGTCGGGGCAGGTCGTCGTCTGGGCTGGTGGTCGAGGAGTCGAGCCAGAGGACCACGACGGTCTCTCTGCCCGGCTCGAATCCATCGGCGGACCGCCGCTCGGCTGGGAGGTGCACGCCGGCGTGCCGCTGCCGGGTGGGCAGCGAGCCGCCTCGCTGGCGATCCCGATGAAGGACGCGCTCGGATGGCTCGTCGCGGTCGGCGGCGGACACGGACGAACCGGCGTCGGCGCAGCCGTGCTCTGGCTCGGTCACGTCGCCCTCGAGGGGGTCCGCCTCGCCGCCTCCGGTTCAATCGTCCCGGCGCTGCAGGTCGGCAACCGGACGCGCAACGGGATCGTCGACGCGCAGGTCCGCTGGCGTCCCGCCTTGATCGACCGCCCGGCCATCTCTGCGCTCACCGACGTCATGCCGGGCACTGTCGCCGCGCTCGGCGGGGGCGACGCCTCGGCGATCACCTCGTCGGTGATCGCCTCGGTCGTCGAGACGATCGCGATCGAGAGCGTCGAGCGCATGGAGCTGCCGGCTCCTCCGCCCGTGGTGAGTTCCCCCCGCGACGTGCGCGACGCCTTGATCGCTCGCATGGACGGCACACCATTCGCCGCCCCAGCAGCTCACGTCCGTGGCGTGGCCTCGACGCTCGAGCAGTGGACGCGACCGGTCACATCGCGTTCGGTGGCCCGACTCGTGGTGCAGCTCGACGCGCCGGAGCCCGGCGGTGTGTGGTTGCTGTCAGTGTCGGTGCCGTCGCCCGCCGGCCGACTCACCCCGATCAACGCCGCCCTGCGCGGGACACGTCCCTCCGACCCCGTCGCCGCCGAGTGGACGCGCCTCGGTCGTCTCTTCCCGACGATCCATCGGGCGGCTGCGAATCGGCGCGGACATGTGGCCCTGAGCCAGGAGGAGGCGTGGGACTTCATGACCGCCGCCGGCCCGACGCTCGGCGCGGCCGGGTTCGACGTGCGCGTGCCGACGCTGTCGCGGCGCAAGGCGACGCCGACGCTGCGACTGTCCACGGAGGCATCGGCGAGCACCGTCGTCGGCGCCAACCAGCTCAGCAACGTCGTGTGGTCGGTCGTCTTCGACGACGACGTCGAGCTCAGCGCCGCCGACGTCGCTCGCCTCGCTCGCCAGGCACGACCGCTCGTGCAGTCGCCTCGAGGCTGGGTCGAGATCGACCGAGTCGACCTCGACGCGGCCGCAGCGGCGCTCGCAGAACGGGCGGCGACGAAGCAGCTCACAGGCGCCGAGATCCTGCGCGCCAGCATCGGCCTCGACGGCACCGGTCTGCGCGGCGGCGTCGACGTGCGCGGACGCAGCTGGGCAACCGATCTCCTGCGCCGGGCGGCCGAGGCGCCGACAGCTCCGATCAGCCGGCCGCCAGGATTCGTGGGCGAGCTGCGCACGTACCAGGCAGAGGCGCTCACCTGGCTCGGGTTTCTCGATGCCGCCGAGCTCGGCGGTTGCCTCGCCCTCGACATGGGGCTCGGCAAGACGCCGACGGTGCTTGCGCACGTGGCACGGGTTGCGCACGAGGGGCCGCCGACCACGACGCTCGTCATCGCACCGGCCGCCGTCGTCGGCAACTGGGCGGCGGAGGCGGCACGCTTCGTCCCGGGTCTCCGTGTCGTCGTGCACCACGGTGCCTCGCGCTCTGCCAACGAGCGGCTCGACGCCGAGATCGCAGAGGCCGAGATGGTCATCACGACGTACGCCACGGCCGTGCGCGACATCGAGGCGCTCGCCGGGGTCGAGTGGGACCGGATCGTGCTCGACGAGGCGCAGGCGATCAAGAACCCGGCCAGCGACACGGCGCAGCAGCTGCGGAGGATCCCCGCCCGCTCCCGCCTGGCGCTCACCGGGACGCCGATCGAGAACGGGCTCGCCGACCTATGGGCGATCCTCGACTTCACGAACCCCGGCCTCGTGGGGCCACGAGCTGCGTTCGTCGCTCAGCTCTCGGGAGACGGCGAGACGGCGCTGCGTGCGCTGAACGGGATTCTCCTGTTCCGCCGCACCAAGAGCGAGCCCGAGGTCGCCGCCGAACTGCCCGACAAGATCGACGAGGTCGACCACTGCACGATGACGGCCGAGCAGATCGGGCTCTACCAGGCTGTCCTCGACGAGCTCGTCATCGCCACCGACGCCGATGCGGGTGAGCGCAAGAAAGGCGCAATCCTGGCGGCGATCACGGCGCTGAAGCAGATCTGCGACCATCCCGCTGCGTACCGCGATGACGGCGGTTCGCTGACCGGTCGCTCGGGCAAGCTCTCCCGGCTCGAAGAGATCGTCGAATCGGTGTTCGCCGCCGGCGAGCGGATCCTCGTGTTCACCCACTTTGCGCAGTGGGGGCGGCGGCTCGCCGTTCACCTCAGTGAGGTCACGGGCACACCGATCTCGTGCTACGACGGCGGGCTCGCCCGCGGCCGGCGGGACGCACTCGTCACCGAGTTCCAGGAGGGCACGGGCCCAGGCGCACTCGTGCTGTCGCTGAAGGCTGGCGGCACCGGCCTCAATCTCACGGCGGCCAACCACGTCGTGCTCTACGACCGCTGGTGGAACCCGGCAGTGGAAGACCAGGCCCGTGACCGCGCGTGGCGCATCGGTCAGCAGCGCACAGTGATCTCGCACCGCCTCGTGTGCCCCGGCACCGTCGACGAGCGCGTCGAGGAGGTCGTCGCCGGCAAGCGGCACATCGCCCAGCTCGTGCTGCCGAAGTCGAGCTCGATCGCCGATCTCAGCAGCGAGCAGCTCGGCATCGCCCTCGGACTCCGTCCCGACGAGCTGTTGAGGGATGATCGATGAACCAGCCACGGCGCCGTCGTTCCGGTCGCAACCGGTCGCCCCGGGGGAGGCCGCCGAAGCCCGTCGACATCTGGCGGACACCGGACCCGCTGCCGCCCGTCGAGCCCATCACGATCCCCGAGGAGGTCGGTGCCCTGCTGCGATCGCTCGGCGACCCCCCGACGATCGGCGGCAACGTCGTCACGGGGCACTACTTCTCGGCGATCGTCGAGCGCGCCGCCGCCGTCGCCGCCGCCCTCGCGGTCAGCGCCGGCGTGCTCGCCGAATCGTCCGACGACACAGCCTGACCCTGCCCGCAGCACCTGGTCGGTTCGGTCACCGGTTCCGGCGGCCGTCGATGGCGATGCGTGCAACGTCGACGGCGGCCCGGCCGGCACCACGCACGCTGAGCTTGGACGCACCCACGTCGCGCCACGTGCGGAGCGGGATCTCGAGGAACCGCTCGATGCCGAGCCCCGGCGCGGTCGGCGGTGCGCCGTGCCGGAGACGGGCGAGCAGCTCGACGTCGAACGCCCACACCGAGCGGAACGGGTCCGCAAGTGCAGCACGAAGCGCCGGGGTGTCGGCGAACACCTTCGCCCCGCATTGCGTGTCGTACACCTTCATCCTCAGTGCGGCGCTCGCCGCCGTGGCGAAGAGCCGCCCGAGGTAGTGACGCGCGTGTGACCGTTGGACGTCCGACCCGAGCAACCCGACGCGGCTGCCGAGGACGACGTCGACATCGGCGGCGTCATCGAGCACGTCGAGCAGCCGTGCGACCTCGTGCGGGGGAGTGGAGAAGTCGGCGTCGCAGTACCCGACGACGGAGGCACCATCGTCGAGCGCCAGCTGCATCCCCCTGCGGACCGCCTCTGCCTTCCCCCGGTTGTCGGCGAGCTGGAGCGACGCGATCGTGCTGGGATCACCGGCAGCGGCGACCAGCCTTGAGAGGATCTCCGGTGTCGCGTCCGTCGATCCGTCGTCAACGAGCAGCACCCGTGCTCCGCTGGCGGCGGCGAGCTCGCCCACTGCTTCGGGGCGCAGCCGCTCGGCTTCGTCGAAGCACGGGATGACGATCGTCGCGCCAGGACGTGAGGTCACGGCAGGTGCTTCTCGGGGAGCCTGCACACCGCCCACGTCGACAGACCGGGCACGGCGATGCCGTGTCGTCCAAGCCACGCCCCGCCGCGGGCGTCGGCGTCGAGCATGGCGGTGAGAGTCTTCGTGACGGCCGATCCACGTTCCCACCGGCCGACGCCGGCCTTGCCGGGGGAGCGCCCCGCCCGCTCGAGCACCAGCGCAGCCGCCCTCGGCGCAAGCAGCAACGTGAACAGTCCGCCGGACTCGTCGACCTCGAGGTGCGCAGCGAGCAGCCGCCGCAGCTGCGACGGCCCGTAGCGACGCTCGTGGCCGAGTGCGACGTCGTGGTGTGAGTAGAGCCGCTGGTAGGCGGGGACGCTGACGACGAGCCTCGAGCGCGCATGCATCCTGGGCGTGATCTCATCTCGAAGGAACTGCTCGTCCTTGGCGATGTGCTCGATGACGTCGAGCAACAGGATCAGGTCGAACGTCCCCTCCGGCGTTTCCGTCGTGCGCATGATCCGTCTCCCAAGGTGCGCTGGCACGTGCAGGTCGGCGTCGCTGTAGTTGACGTCCCAGCACGTGATCCGGCACGACGCCGCCACGTCGTCAGCGAGCTCGCCGGCGAACCAGCCGTCGCCGGCGCCGACGTCGAGGACCGCGCCGAGCGTGCCGACATCGACGTGTCGGGCGATCAGCCGGCGGAAGAACCGGGCGCGTGCGACTTCCCACGGATGGCGTCGTACGTCGACGTCACACCGTTCGCTGAGATCCACAGGGCGGCATCGTAACGATGCCGCTCACTCAGAGGGTCGGACATCGATGGGAGCGGCGAAGATTGCGACGGTGTCGAAGGCCTGGCGCGTGCGGAGCGCGACGAGGCGCTGGTACCTGGTGGCTTGATCGGGTGTCAGGTCCAGCCACCCTTCGCGCACGGCGAGGTTGAGGTCGCCGATGGATTCGAACGGGTGCTGGTCAGGATCGGGGTCGAGCGCCGATGCCGGGAGTCGCCCCTCCCCGGCGGCGCGCTGCCCCTCGTCATTGAGGCGCAACCCGTTCTCGCTTGCGTCCGCTCGTAGCGCCTGCTCGAGGCCCTCGAGCTCGCCCGTCTCCGCTGTGTCGAGCGCTCTGGCGAGCGCGATTCGCTGCACGTCGGGACGCCCGGCCTCACCTTCGATCGCAGCGGCCCCTTGGCGCAGCCAGATCCGCGACGTTGCGTCGCCGCGATTGCGACGCCCCTCGCCGAACTGGCGGATCATCGACTCGTCCTCGAAGACGAATGGGATGTCACGACGAGCCAGTTCGGAGAAGAGGTAGCCGCTGTAGGGCTCCGCGAACAGGAGCGTCGAGACGTCGATCAACACGGTGCCGCGGTCCTCGAGCACGTCGATCTGGTCGTCGAGCTTGCGGGCGGTGACGAGGCTGTCACGGCCTGTCGTCGGCCCGTGCGGTGAGACGTACGTCGGCAGCGTCACCGCAGCGACGATGAGGCCGGCCGTCAGCACCACCGCATCGCCGACCCGCCGAGACATGAACGGCTTCAGGGCGTCCGCCACGCTCGTGAGCACGACGACGAGGACGACCGCGCCGACGGGCCAGAGCCACCGCAACTGGTGGCTGACAAGACCCCCGATCCCGACCGGCATCAGCGTGAGCGACAGCGCACAGCCGGCGAGGAGGACGAGGG
>JACDGA010000406.1 GCA_013815505.1 Acidimicrobiia bacterium | reverse complement strand
GCCTCGGCATGGCGCGCACCGAGGTGCGGTGCAGGCGTTGTGGGTCGCACCTCGGCCACGTCTTCGACGACGGTCCGGCGCCCACCGGGCAGCGGTATTGCATGAACAGCCTCGCGCTCGACCTCCACACCGGCGAGTCGCCGTCCGAGGAGACCAGCGCGTCGTGAACGCGCCGTTCGCGACCGACGGCATCACGGTCGGCGCAGACGGGATCAAGCGCTACGACGGACTTGCCACGAATCTCGTCGACGCCCTGGAGGGCACGGTCGACCGTGCGCCCGACGAGGTCGTCCTCGTCGAGGCTGGCGGCGAACGGGTCACGTACAGCGAACTCCTCACGCGTGCCGGGAGGGTCGCAGGTGGGTTGCGTGACCGCGGGGTGGGCCACGGCGACCGCGTGGCGGTGCGGATGGCCAACGGCAACGACTGGGTGCTCGCGTTCTGGGGCACGCTGCTCGCCGGCAGTGTCGTGGTGCCCGTCAACACTCGCTTCACCGACGAGGAGGCGGCCTACGTCGTCGACGACTCCGGTGCGGTGCTGACGCTCGTCGACGGCGCGCCCCTGCCCGACGGTGAACCACTGAGCGCCGACGATGCTCGCCACGACGCGGGCGCCGACGACCTTGCCGCCATCTTCTACACGAGCGGCACCACGGGGTTCCCGAAGGGGGCGATGACGACACACGCCAACTTCCTCTCCAACGTCGAGACGTGCATCCGCTGCCTCGGGACGGATCGGACACGGCACCACACGACGCTCATCTCCGTCCCGCTGTTCCACGTCACCGGCTGCAACAGCCAGCTGCTGCTGATGACCGTGCTCGGCGGGACGAGCGTGATCATGCCGGCGTTCGACGTCGGGCAGTTTCTCCGGCTCATCGAATCCGAGCGGATCACGTACCTCATCACCGTGCCGGCGATCTACTGGCTGGCGCTCAACCATCCCGACTTCGCCGGCGTCGACACGTCGAGTGTCGAGGTCATCGCCTATGGCGGCGCGCCGATCTCGCCCGACCTGGTCCACCAGATCCGCGACGCCTTCCCGTCGGCACGTGTCGGAAACGGTTTCGGGCTGACCGAGACGTCGTCGGTGGCGACGTTCCTGCCGCACGAGGACGCGGCCGAGCATGCCGACTCCGTCGGCTATCCGGCACCGGTCGTCGACGTGCGCATCGCCGAGCCCGACGCCGACAGCGGTGTCGGCGAGCTGGAGATCCGCGGGCCCAACGTGGTCGCCGGCTACTGGAACAAGCCGCACCAGACCGCCGACACGTTCGTCCACGGCTGGCTGCGCACCGGCGACATGGGCCGCATCGACGACGGCGGCCGCGTCCACGTCGTCGATCGCAAGAAGGACATGATCAACCGTGGTGGCGAGAACGTCTACTCCGTGGAGGTCGAGAACGCCCTCGTGCGTCATCCCGATGTGGCGGAGGTTGCCGTCATCGCTGTGCCCGACGAGGTGATGGGCGAGAAGGTCGGCGCTGTCATCGTGCCCCGCGGTGCCGAGCTCGACGTCGAGGCCGTGCTGGCCTCGGCGGGCGAGCTGCTGGCCGACTTCAAGGTGCCGCAGTACGTCGTCGTCCGTCACGAGGCGCTTCCGCGGAACCCGGGCGGCAAGCTGCTGAAGCCGGCGCTGCGGTCCGAGACCGTGTGGGGCGAGCCGCTGCGCTGAGATCGTCCGTCCGGCGTCGGCAAGACTGCCGGCATGTCAACCGTCGAGACCGTCAGGGGCGCCGTCGACACGGCCGCGCTGGGACAGACACTGATGCACGAACACGTCTTCGTGCTGTCCACCGAGCACGTGCAGAACTACGGCGTAGGGGACTGGTGGGACGAGGACGAACGCGTCGCCGACGCGGTCGCCAAGCTGCAGGGGATCCGCGACCTCGGCGTGGAGACGATCGTGGACCCGACCGTGTGGGGGCTCGGCCGCTACATCCCCCGCATCCAGCGCATCAACGAGCAGGTCGACGTCAACATCGTCGTCGCGACCGGGATCTACACGTATGACTCGGTGCCGCACCAGTACGAGCACCGTGGAGTCGGCCTGATGATCGACGACGGCAGCGAGCCGATGGCCGGTGACTTCCTGCGCGACATCGAGCGGGGCATCGGCGAGACGGGTGTCAAGGCGGCGTTCTTGAAGTGCGCCATCGACGCCGGCGGCCTCACGCCGGGTGTCGAGCGCGTGCTGCGCGCGTGCGCCATCGCCCACCGTGAGTCGGGCGTGCCGATCACCGTGCACACGTCGTCGCACAACCATGCCGGGCGGCTCGCGCTCGGTGTGTTCACCGAGGAGGGCGTCGACCTGACGAAGGTGGTCGTCGGCCATGCCGGTGACAGCAACGACCTCGACTACCTGCGCGAGATGGCCGACCAGGGAGCGACGCTCGGGATGGATCGCTTCGGTCTCGACCTCTACAACCCGACGTCGGATCGCATCGACACGATCGTCGCGCTGGCCGAGGCGGGCTACGCCGACCGCATGGTCCTGTCGCACGACGCGAGCTGCTACATCGACTACTTCCCCGGCGAGGCGCAAGCGGCCGTGGCGCAGATCGCACCCAACTGGAACTACACCCACATCAGCAACGACGTCATCCCGGCGCTGCTCGAGCGCGGGGTGAGCCAGGACCAGGTCG
>JACDGA010000405.1 GCA_013815505.1 Acidimicrobiia bacterium | reverse complement strand
CTTCGACGGTGTCCACACCGACGACCGTGCGGTCGTGGCCGACGATGGCAGCGAGAGCGTCATCGTGAGCCGCGCCGACGGGCACGGCATCAAGCTGCTGCGCCACGCCGGGGTCCCCGTGCTGATCCTCTCGACGGAGACCAACGGCGTCGTCAGCCGCCGAGCCGAGAAGCTGCGCGTCGAGTGCCTCCAGGGCATCGACGACAAGTGGACGGCGCTGCAGCACTGGCTTCGCGACCACGACATCGGCGCCGCCGAGGCGGCGTACGTCGGAAACGACGTCAACGACCTCGAGTGCATGGCCCACGTCGGCTTGGCCATCGCTGTCGCCGACGCCGACCCCATCGTGCGAGCGGCTGCCGCTCACGTCACCTCGCGGCGCGGCGGTCGCGGCGCGGTGCGCGAGATCGCCGACCTCTTGGCGGCGCATCGCACAACTGTCGGCGACCACGACGCCGCCGACCGAGACCACACAGAACCACCACGACGACGACGACGACAAGGAGCATCGCTGTGACCGCCACCACCGACGCCAGTGCCATGACCGACTCCCCGACTCCACCGAACACGTCCCCCTCGGTGTCCATCGCCGGGCGACCGATCGGCGAAGGGCACCCGATCTACGTGATCGCCGAGATCGGCATCAACCACAACGGCGACCTCGACATCGCCAAGGCCCTCATCGACGTCGCCGCCGAAGCCGGCTGCGACGCCGTGAAGTTTCAAAAGCGAACGCCCGACGTGTGCGTGCCCGACGATCAGAAGGCCAAGATCCGCAGCACGCCGTGGGGCGAGATGACGTACCTCGACTATCGCTACCGGGTCGAGTTCGGCGAGGAGGAGTACGGCGAGATCGCCGCCCACGCGGACGCCCGTGGAGTCCACTGGTTCGCGTCACCGTGGGACGTGCCGTCGGTCGACTTCCTCGAGAAGATGGACACTGTCGCCTACAAGGTCGCGTCGGCGTGCCTGACCGACGACGAGCTGCTCACGGCGATGCGCGACACCGAGCGACCCGTCATCCTGTCGACGGGGATGTCGACGATGGACGAGATCGACCACGCCGTCGAGATCCTCGGCACCGACCGGATGATCATGCTGCACACGACATCCACCTATCCGTGCCCCGCAGAGGAGTCGAACCTGCGGACGATGCTCACACTGCGCGACCGCTTCGGCGTGCCCGTGGGCTACTCCGGTCACGAGCGTGGCCTGCAGGTGTCCATCGGGGCCGCAGCAATGGGCGCGTCCACGATCGAGCGTCACATCACGCTCGATCGCACGATGTGGGGATCCGACCAGGCGGCGTCGATCGAACCGCAGGGACTCGGCCACCTCGTGCGCGATCTGCGCATCATCGAGACCGCGCTCGGCGACGGCGTCAAGCGCGTGTATCCGGGCGAGCTCGCGCCGCGGGAGCGGCTGCGACGGGTCGGTTGAGCCGCACCGTGAAGCTCTTGGCCATCGCCGAGAGCGATGCGTACGTGAAGTGGGCAGCGTGGATGCTGCGCTCGTCGCCGGCGGCATGGGACACCGACCTCTGTCTCGTCGACTCCGTCGTCGCGCCTTCGCCGCGCCAGCTCGACGCCGCGCTGTCGGGCACGGCACATCACGCCGCGACGCTTCATCGACACGGGCTGGTCGGACTCCGCCAGCGTGTGGTCGACCAGCGACCCGACGCCGTGCTCCTCGCGATGACGGGACCGATGGTCGCTGCCGTCACCGGCGTGCTTGCGACGATCACGGGTGGTGCCCGTCCCGTTCTCGTGTCCGGGCTCCCGGGTGTCGGGCTCCCCGTGCGTCACCGGGCAGTCCGAGCGCGGCGTGGCATCGACGTCTTCGTCGCCCACAGCCGCCGTGAGCGCGAGGAGTACGCCGCCGGGTTCCGCTGGATCGGCGCCGAGGTCCAGGTCGCCCTCGCGACGCTCCCGTTCCTCGTCGAGGCCGCAGCCGCAGCCGCCGCCGCCGCACGTGGCACCAGCGTTCAGGGTGACGCGACGGAACGGCGTCCCGTGTTCGCCGCGCAACCGTCCGTGCCAACGACTCGCAGCGAGCGTCTGGAACTGCTGCGCCGGCTCGCCACGCTCGGCCCTCCGCCGCCTGTCGTCAAGCTGCGCCAGGTGGGCGTCGAACGGGCGACGCACCACGAGGCAGATCCGTACGGCGAGCTGCTCGCCGAGCTCGTCGCCTCCGGCGACCTCGCCGCGGACGCGCTGGAGCTGTCGTCTCGCCCACTCGGCGACGTCCTGGCGTCGGCATCGTGCCTCCTCACGATCAGCTCGACGGCGGCACTCGAGGCGATCGCGGCCGGTGTACCCGTCCTCATCGCCTCCGACTTCGGGATCGGCGCGACACAGCTCAACGAGGTCTTCGCCGGCAGTGGGCTGATCGGGCCCATCACGCCCGCCGCCCTGGCGGCAGCCGGCGCACCGAGGCCCGAATGGGCGGTCGAGCACTACTTCCATCCCACCGACGAGAACGACTGGGTCGAGGTCGTCGCCGGAGTCGTCACCGCTCGTGGCCAGGGGGCCACCAAGCGAACGGGGTCGTTCGACCAGCTGCAGCTGCGCGCCGCAGGTCGGGCCGTGGCGCGCAGCACCGTCGCCAGCGCACGTCGGGCGGTCGGACGATGACGGCCACCGGTGTCGCC
>JACDGA010000404.1 GCA_013815505.1 Acidimicrobiia bacterium | reverse complement strand
TGAGCTCGAGGTACTTCTGGACCTCGGGGTGCGGGAGGACGAGGAATCGCTCGTCGGCGATGGCGTTGGCGACGACGTCGGCGACCTGCTCGGGCTCCAGCACCTCGCCCGCCGCCTTCACGACGTCTGCACCGCTCGGACCATCCGTCGCCGCCTCGAGCATCGCCGTGCGGACGCCCTGGGGGCACAGGCAGCTCACCTTGACGCCGCGGTCGCCGTATGTCACCGACATCCACTCGGCGAACGCGACGGCGGCCCGCTTCGTGAGCGTGTAGGGCGCCGAGCCGATCTGTACCAGCAGACCGGCGGCAGATGCCGTGGAACAGAAGTAGCCGTCACGACGCTCGAGCCACTCCGGCAGCAGCGCAGCCGCCGCCCAGCGGTGGGCGTGGACGTTGATCGCGAACGTGCGCTCCCACGTGGCCTCGTCCGTGTCCTCGAGCAGCGTGCCGCCAGCGATGCCGGCGTTGGCGAAGAAGAGGTCGATCGGGCCGACGGCATCGCGCGCCTCCTCGATCATCGCCACGTTGCCCGCCTGCGTCGACACGTCGGCCGTGAGACCGATGGCCCCGTCGAGCTCGGCGGCGACGTCCTTCGCACCCGCCAGGTCGGCGACGACCACGGTCGCGCCCGCCGAGTGGAACCGTCTCGCCAGTGCTGCGCCGATCCCTCGTCCACCGCCCGTGATCAGGGTCGTCCGACCTGAGAGTTCCATGGCCCGGATCGTACGTGCGGCACGTCACGCGCGATGAGGTCCGGCGGCGCCCGTTCGCGGGTACGGTGAAGGTCGATGACCGAGCAGATCGACACAACGGACCCCGCGATCATCACCGAAGCCCTGACGGTGATCGACCACGCGCTGGGCAAGATGCTGTCACGCGAGCTCATTTCCTCGAATGAGGTGGCCGATCTGCTGCTCGACGTGCGCACCGCGCTGACGACGCCGAAGGCGCCAGATGTCGTCGAGGTGGCACTCGACGACGCAGCCCCGACGCCGGTCTGAGCGCCTCGAACGCCGCCCTCAGACCTCGCGCAGTCGCGCGAATGCGTCGTTGAGGTGTGTGCGCAACTTTGTCGGGTGGGCGATCGCTGCGGTGTCGATGTTGACGCCCATGTCCATCGAATCCATGTAGGACAGCAGCGTCAGGTTGAACGCCACGCCCGTGAGCGGACCGATGGGGAAGTTCTGCAGCACCTTCGCCCCTGCGATGTACGTCGGGACGGGCGCACCTCGCACGTTCGAGGTGGCGAAGTCGACCGTCTGGGCCTGCTGGCGCACGAGGCGGGTGACGAGCGACGTCGGGAGGGCCGACGCGACGACGGCGAGTGTCTCGACCGACGCGCTCGCCGAACCCTCCTTGGCGCGGGTCGTCGCCGCCGTGATCCGCTCGAAGCGCTCTGCGGGCGACATCTCGGCCGTCGGCACGATGAGGCGGGCAAGCGTGAAAGCGTTCGCGCCCGAGCCGTCGCCACGAGTGCTGATGACCATCGACGCCCTCAGCTCGTCGACCGGCGACCCGAGCGCACGGTGATAGCTGCCGGCGGCGTCGGCGGTGGCCGTGAGCAGCGCCGTGTTGAGCGTCCCACCGAGACGTTTCGCGGCGTCACGCGTGGCGCCGAGCGGCGCTCGCACGGTCTCGAGGCGGCGCCGTAGCGAGCGACGCGTCCACAGCGGCGAGCGGGCTTGGTCGGTCTCCGAGAGCTGCGTCGCGACGGCCCGGAGGGTTTCGAGCGCAGCCTGTGAGGCACCCGGGATCTGGGCGGGATCGGCGAGGAGGTCGCGCACCTGCTTGGCGACACCGAGCGGGAGCCGCAGCCCGCCGGCGAGCAGCGCCCGCAGCGTGTCGATGCCGTTGCTCGTGCGTGCCGCAGCCGCGTCAGCAGCGTCGATCGCGTCGGGGTCGGGCACCGGTCGCGGCGGCGGATCACGCTCGAAGTCGGTGAACTCGAGCGACATGCGGATGCCGTTCTCACCATCGGTGATGGTGTGGTGCATCTTGGTGACGATCGCCGACTTGCCGCCCTTCAGACCGTCGATCACGTAGAACTGCCACAGCGGCCGCGTTCGCTCGAACGGATCGGCGTTGATCAACACGGCGAGGTCGCAGAGCTGGCGCATCGTGCCCGGCTCGGCGAGCGCGATTCGACGGACGTGGAAGTCGATGTCGAACTCGCTGTCGTCGACCCACAGCGGCGCCTGGAGGTTGACCGCCGAGGCGTGGACCCGTTGGCGCAGGCGAGTGACGACCCGGGTGGCTTGCTCCATCCTCGCCCTGAACGCGTCGACGTCGGGCTGGCGGTCGAGCACCGTGACCGTGGAGAACGTCGACGACAGGTACGGATCTTTCTCGAGGCGCCACATCAGGCCCTCGGCGTCGGTCATCCTGAGGTCGTAGTTGGTCGTGGCTGCCACGACCGGCAGGCTACGCGCCGCTCAACGCGGGATCGACGTGTGCTTGAACTCGTTGAGCAGTTCCCAGCCGAGCGTGTCGACCACGCGCTCCACGGAGGCGACCGCCTCGGCATCATCGGCGGGGCGGTCGAGCAGGCGGACGAACGCCGCCCGCCCTTCGGTCGAGAACGTCGGGACTCCCCACACCTGGAGCCCCTCGACGGAGGCGACGTGCTCTTTCTCGATGGTGGCGAGGGC
>JACDGA010000403.1 GCA_013815505.1 Acidimicrobiia bacterium | reverse complement strand
GCCAGTCGGCGTGGGAGATCGGTCCCGTGTCGATCACGCCGCGTGACCTGATCGTCGCCGTCATCTCGCTCGTCGTGCTCATCACCGTCGCGCTCACGCTGCAACGGACACGCCTCGGCAAGGCGACGAGAGCCGTGTCCGACAACCTCGCGCTCGCCTCGGCGACGGGCATCAACAGCGAGCGCATCATCCGGGTCGTGTGGTTCTCCGGTGGGGCGCTCGCCGCGCTCGGTGGGATCTTCAACGGCCTCGACGAGCAGGTGAGCTTCGAGATGGGCGCCCAGTTGCTGTTCGTCATGTTCGCCGGAATCACACTCGGCGGGCTCGGTTCGGCGTTCGGCGCACTCCTCGGCGGGTTCATCGTCGGGCTCTTCGTCGAGCTGGCGACGTTCGTCGTGCCGTCCGAGCTGAAGAACGCACCGGCGCTCATCGTCCTGATCCTCGTGCTGCTCGTGCGACCCCAGGGGATCCTCGGACGAGCGGAACGGGTGGGCTGATGCGCTTGACGGAGGAGCGAGAACGATGAACTGGATCGGGATCATCGAGAACACGATCAAGGCGCTCATCGGCATCAACGCCGTGTACTTCGCGCTGGCCGCGATCGGGCTCAACGTGCAGTTCGGATATGCCGGGCTGCTCAACTTCGGGCAGGCGGCGTTCATGGCTTGCGGCGCTTACGGGCTTGGTATGACGGCCCACTACTTCCAGATCAACATGTGGTGGGGCGTGCTCATCGGACTCGGCTTCTCGCTCGTCCTCGCCCTGCTGCTCGGCGTGCCGACCTTGCGCCTGCGCGCCGACTACCTCGCCATCGTCACCATCGCGGCGGCCGAGATCGTGCGACTCGTGGTGCGGTCCGTGCGGTTCAACGAGTACTTCAACGGATCGGACGGCATCAACAACTTCGGCGGACCGTTCCAGCGTCTCGGCTCGGTCGACTGGCGGATCTTCGACCAGGTGCAGCTGTTCAAGCTCAACCCGCAGCAGCGCGACTACGGCCCGTCGTTGACGATCCCCGGTGTCGACTGGACGATCGACGTCGAGTTCACCGGCCGCCAGCTCTGGGCACTGATCGTCGGCTGGGGACTCGTGCTGATCCTCGGTTCCTTCGTGTACATGCTCATGCGCAGCCCGTGGGGCCGCGTGCTGAAGGGCATCAGGGAAGACGAGACCGCTGTCGCCAGCCTCGGCAAGAACGTCTTCGGCTACAAGATGTCGGCGCTCATCATCGGCGGCCTCATCGGCACGTTCGCCGGCTTCATGCTGGCGCTCGACCGAGGATCCGTGCAGCCCGACAACTACAGCCGCGACGTCACGTTCTACATCCTGACCGCACTCGTGCTCGGTGGCCTCGCCACCGTCACCGGCTCGATCGTCGGACCGATGATCTTCTGGGCGGTGTTCCAGTTCGCCGACGTGTTCCTGCGTGAAGCCGTCGGTCGAGAGGGGATCACGCTGTTCAATCTCCGCATCCTGGACACGACCCAGGTGGGTCCGACGAACCAGATCCTGATCGGCATGCTGTTGATCTTGCTGATGGTGTACCGACCACAGGGTTTGTTCGGGAACCGCAAAGAGATGGCCATCGATGCGAGATAGTGGGTTCACACCGAAGGACGACGTCCAATGAGCACGAATGCCGACATCGCGACCGATTGGCTCGAGGGTCTCTCACCCGAACCGGGTGCGACGAAGCCCGATCCGATCCTCGTCGCTGACCACGTGCACCGGCACTACGGCGGCGTCGTCGCCGTCGACGTCGATCACATCGAGGTGCAGCGGCACTCGATCACCGCCCTGATCGGACCCAACGGCGCCGGCAAGACGACGTTCTTCAACGTCATGACGGCGTTCGATCAGCCACAGTCCGGGAACTGGAGGTTCAACGGCGACTCGATGCGGGGCGTCAAGCCCTACCGCATGGCGTCACGTGGGATGGTGCGCACGTTCCAGCTGACGAAGAGTCTCGCCAAGATGACGGTCATCGAGAACATGCGGCTCGGCGCCAAGAACCAGATCGGTGAGCGCTGGTACACCGGGCTGATGCCGTTCATGTGGCGTTCGCAGGAGCAGGCCATCACCGAACGGGCCGAGGAGCTGCTGGGACGCTTCAACCTCGCCCACATGCGCGACGAGTACGCCGGCAGCCTGTCGGGTGGTCAGCGCAAGCTGCTCGAGATGGCTCGGGCGTTGATGACCGACCCGAAGCTGATCATGCTCGACGAGCCCATGGCGGGCGTCAACCCGGCATTGAAGCAGGTGATCAACAGTCACATCCGCGAGCTGCGCGACGACGGCATGACCGTGCTGTTCGTCGAGCATGACATGGACATGGTGCACGACATCTCCGACTGGGTGGTCGTGATGGCCGAGGGTCGCGTGATCGCCGAGGGTCGCCCTGACGACATCGCCGCCAACCCGGCGGTCATCGACGCCTATCTCGGCGCCCATCAGGGGCAGTCGCTGCTCGAAGAGGGCGAGATCGACGACGGGTTCGGTGAGGCCCTCGACGCCGGCCTCACTCTGGAAGGTGGCGTCATCGCGGGCGACGACCAGCCGTTCATCTTCGCCGATCGCAAGGACGGCGCCAGGCAGTCGACGGAGGACGAAGATGAGCGATGATCCCACCGAGCGCGGCGCCGACGCATCCGTG
>JACDGA010000402.1 GCA_013815505.1 Acidimicrobiia bacterium | reverse complement strand
CGATGCCGGCGTGCCGGAGCTCGGCCAGGTGGTAGGAGACCACGTTCTGCGGCTTCCCGACGAGCTCCACGAGCTCACCGACACGGCGATCGCTGCGTCCCAGCTCGGCGATCAGTTGCCATCGGAGCGGGTCGCTGAGCAGCCCGAGGATCTCCGGCGGTTGCGCAGTTTCCATGTCGACCATTACATCAGATCAGTTTGATGCAGTGCAAGTCGATGTAAGACAACGCGGCCGGCGCCGGTCCGCCTGCTGGGACTACGGGTGTTGGGGCAATTCCTCAAAAGTGGTGGGCGAGGGGGGACTTGAACCCCCACGAGGTTTCCCTCACTGGCACCTGAAGCCAGCGCGTCTGCCAATTCCGCCACTCGCCCGAGTGGACTGGGCAACGGTACATGCGACTGCGCACGTCCCCAACCGCGATCCCTCCGGCCGGAGTCCGCCATCGGTGCCGACGGGGTGGGGTCCGCAGCCAGCGATAGCCTCGGGCGGACTGTGGGCTTGCAATCACTAGAGCGGCGGCTAGAGCGTATCGTCGAGGGCGTGTTCACTCGCCGGTCCTCCTCCAGCGTCCGCCCCATCGAGCTCGGCCGGCGGGTCGTGCGCGAGATGGACGACCAGCGCAACGTCGACGTCAAGGGCCGGCGCATCGTCCCCAACGCCTTCGACATCCGCCTCAACCCTCGCGACCACCAGGCGATGATCGAGATCGGCGAGATCCTGCGCACCGAGCTCGCCGAGGCCGCTCGTGAATACGCCCGCGAGGAGGGCTACCACTTCCTCGGTCCCGTCGCAGTCGACCTTCACCCCGACGAGGGCCAGAAGCCGGGCCGGTTCGTCGTCGACAGCCACCTCCGCCAGGGCGACAGCGGCATCGGCGTCGGCACGCTCGTGATGCCGTCGGGCGACCGCGTCGACATCGGCGGCACACCGCTCGTCGTCGGCCGCCTCCCCGAGTGCGCCATCACGCTCAGCGACCACAACGTCAGCCGTCGCCACGCCGAGGTGGCCGCCACCCCCAACGGCTTCGTGGTGCGCGACCTCGGCTCCACCAACGGCACGATGGTCAACGGCGCCCGCGTCAACGGCGACCACCGCCTCCGCGACGGCGACATCGTGAGCTTCGGCTCCACCTACGTCCGCTTCGAGAGCTCCTGACCCGACGCCGTACCGGGCACCGTCGCCTAGCGTCAACCACTCCATGTCGAACCAGATCCTCGACATCCTGAAGATCGCCTTCCTCGGTCTTCTCTACCTCTTCTTCGCACGGGTCCTGTGGGCAGTGTGGAGCGAGGTCCGCCGCCCCGCCACCGCCGGCCGGCGCATCGACCCCAACGACGAACCCGAGATGCTCCCCGCATCCACCAGCCGCAAAGTGCGCAAGGGCAAAGGGGGCCGCGTCGCCCGACTCGTCATCATCGAGCCCAAGCACCGCAGGGGCCAGGCGTTCGCGCTCGACCACGAGATCACCCTCGGGCGCAACAACACCTGCACCGTCCCCATCGACAACGACGCCTTCGTCTCCGGCCTGCACGCTCGCGTCTTCGACATGGACGGCCAGCCGATGGTCGAAGACCTCAGCTCCACGAACGGCTCGTTCCTCAACGGCACCCGCCTCAACGGCATGAAGCTGCTCCACACGGGTGACCGCGTGCAGGTCGGCTACACGGTCCTGGAGGCGCAGTAGTGGCCGAGCTCAACTGGGGTGCCGTCACCAACGAGGGCATGATCCGCACCCAGAACGAGGACAGCATGCTCGTGCGCGAGGGCCTCTTCGTCGTCGCCGACGGCATGGGTGGCCACCAGGCGGGTGAGGTCGCCAGCGCCCTCGCCGTCTCGCGCATGGCAGCCAACCTCGAGGGCACCCCTGGACGGCTCGACGCCCTCATCGCCTCCATCCGCGACGCCAACGCCGACATCTTCGACGCCGCCGCCACCGACGCCTCACAGCAGGGCATGGGCACCACCGTCACCGCCGTCGTCGTCATCGCCACACCCTCCGGCGACGAGGCGCTCGGCCTCGCCAACGTCGGCGACTCCCGCACCTACCTGTTCCGTCACGAGCGCCTGCGGCGTATCTCGATCGACCACAACTACGTGCAGGAGCTCATCGACGCCGGCCACATCACGGCCGAAGAGGCACGCAACCACCCCCGCCGCAACATCATCACGAGAGCGCTCGGCATCGAACCGTCCGTGCGCGTCGACGCCTGGACCATGCCGCTCGTGCGCGGCGACCGCTTCCTGCTGTGCAGCGACGGCCTCGTCGACGAGGTCACCGACGACGACATCGCCGACGTCCTCGCCACGCACACAGACCCTCAGCGAGCCGCCGAGCGCCTCGTCGAGATGGCCAACGACGCCGGCGGTCGCGACAACATCACGGTCGTCGTCGTCGACGTGCTCGACGGCGCCGAGACTCCCGCTGCCGACGAGATCGACCTCGAACCCATCTGGTCGACCGAACCCGACGACGAGCAGGCCGAGGACACCACCGAAGAGGTGCTCGTCCTCGCCGACCCGGATCCCGACGCCGCCGACAAGGCCGACCGCGAAGCCGTCGCCGCCGGTCTCCTCGCCCCCGACGACGACGCGCCGCTCCCGGCGGTCCCGCTCACGGGCGGCGACGTCGACGCCGACGGCGCTGGCGCCAGCTC
>JACDGA010000401.1 GCA_013815505.1 Acidimicrobiia bacterium | reverse complement strand
CCACGGGTTGCGGATGATCATCGACTGGGTGCCGAACCACACCTCGAACGAGCACCCGTGGTTCGGTGAATCGCGTGCGTCCAAGGATTCGGCGAAGCGCGACTGGTACGTCTGGCGCAACGGCACACGCGACGAGCCGCCGAACAACTGGCGCGCACAGTTCCCCGACGGGCCGGCGTGGACGTGGGACGAGTCCACGTCGCAGTGGTACCTGCACCTGTTCACGCCTGAACAGCCCGACCTCGACTGGGACAACCCCGCCGTGGAGGCGGCGATGCACGACACGTTGCGGTTCTGGCTCGATCGCGGCGTCGACGGCTTCCGGATGGACGTCGTCCACCTCATCGGCAAGGACCCCGCGCTCCCCGACCTGCCGTTGGGCCAGGAGCGCAGCACCGTCGTCACGAACGACGAGCCCGTGACGCACGAGCGGCTGCGCCGTCTGCGCAGCCTGCTCGATGGCTACCCGGGAGCGCGCACGTCGGTGGGCGAGGTGTACCTGCTCGGCCCCGGCCAGATTGCGCCGTACTACGGCGAGCACGGCGACGAGCTGCACATGGCCTTCAACTTCGCTGCCCTGTGGTCGCCGTGGGATGCCGCAGCATGGGAGGCGAACCTCGCAGCGGCACGACGTTCTCTCGATCCCGTCGACGCCTGGCCGACGTGGGTGCTGTCGAACCACGACGTGCCCCGTCACCGCACCCGTTACGGCAGCGAGGCCCGTGCGAGGGCCGCCGCCGTGCTGCTGCTCACGCTGCGGGGCACGCCGTTCGTATACGCCGGAGAGGAGCTCGGGCTGGAAGACGCCGTCGTGCCGCCCGACCGTGAGGTCGACCCGGGTGGCCGCGACGGCTGCCGGGCGCCGATCCCGTGGGATGACACCACCGCTCACGGGTGGCGAACCGCCGACAACTGGCTCCCGTGGCCGCCAGACGCCGACGAGCGCAGCGTCGCCCGCCAGCGCGACGATCCGCACTCGACGCTCGCCCTCTACCGCCGTGTGTTGTCACTGCGGCGCTTGCTCGGCGCGCTCACGGCGGGTGAGCTCGTGCCGGTCGACGCGCCGGTCGGCGTGCTTGCCTACGAACGACGCCTTGGCGACGAGCGCGTCCTCGTCGCCGTCAACTTCAGCTCAGAGTCGCAGACGATCGCCGCGGACGGGGCATGGTCCGTCGCGATCGACAGTGCCGACGCCGGTGTCGAGGGGCTGCCGTTCGACGGGCAGCTGGCGGCCGATCACGCGGTCATCGCCGTCGTAGCGATCGGGGCCTACGGAGGATGACGAACTGCACGTTCTGCCGGATCATCGCCGGTGACGCTGCCGCCGACGTCGTCAACGAGACCGAGCACACCGTGGCCTTCCTCGACCACGTGCCGCTGTTCGCCGGCCACACGCTCGTCGTGCCCCGCCGCCACATCGTGACGCTCGACGAAGTGGATGCGGACCTGCTGGCGTCGATCATGGGCGTCGTGCAACGGCTCGTCGCCGCCATGCCTGCGGCTCTCGGATGCCAGGGCACGTTCGTTGCCAACAACAACATCGTCAGCCAGAGCGTGCCGCATCTGCACGTCCACGTCGTGCCGCGAACGAAGGGTGACGGCCTGCGCGGGTTCTTCTGGCCGCGCTCGAAGTACGCCCCTGGCGAGCGCGAAACGACCGTCTCGCGACTCCGGGATGCCCTCGCCAGTCAGTGAAATCAAGGGGAAATGCGCGGAGATGCTTGAATTCGTTGCGCTGAGGACCTACACATTGCGTGCCGCCCAGGGCGGCAGGGCACGTCGACGTGCTCGTGACACCCACCGAAAGGCATGACTCCATGACCAAAGCTGAACTCCTCGACGCCGTCGCCAAGTCGGCAGCTGTCTCCAAGGCGGACGCCGAGCGCACCATCGGCGCGTTCTTCGAGCACGTGACGAAGACGACGAAGAAGGGCGGCCGCGTGGCATGGCCGGGATTCGGAACCTTCTCGACGACGAAGCGCAAGGCCCGCAAGGGGCGCAACCCCCAGACCGGTGCGCCCGTGAAGATCTCCGCCTCGACGGCGATGAAGTTCACGTCCGCCGCCGGTCTGAAGACGGCGCTCAACCCGCGACGCGCCAAGTAGCGACGCCGAACCGCTGCGCAGCACCGCTGTGCTGCAGTGCCTCGCGATGTCGACGAGGGGGACCCCCGACGGGTCCCCCTCGTCCGCGTTCGGGCACACCTGCGACGATGACCCCGTGCAACAGCTGTGCGACGACTTCGCTGCCGAGGCGGACGATCTCGATCGCATCGTCGCCTCGCCGGACGTCGACTGGTCGACGTCGACACCGGCGCCCGGCTGGTCGGTCGCCGATCAGATCAGCCATCTCTGGTACTTCGATCAGCGGGCGGCAATGGCGCTCGCCGACCCCGATGCGTTCCGTGCCGACGCCGAGGCGCTCATGGCTGCGATGGTCGAGGCGGGCGGCACCGACATGTCCGCAGAGGCCGGACGCTCGACGACCTCGACGTCGCTGCTCGACGCCTGGCGCCTCGACCGGACCCGCCTGATCGAGCTCGCTCGCGACGTCGACCCGTCGACACGGGTGCCGTGGTACGGACCGGCGATGGGAGCCCGCTCGTTCGTCACTGCGAGGGTGATGGAGACCTGGGCGCATGGCCAGGACATCGCCGACGCGCT
>JACDGA010000088.1 GCA_013815505.1 Acidimicrobiia bacterium | reverse complement strand
CGGTGTTGGGCACGAGCGTGCCGTCGACGAACAGGCCCGAGCCGATCCCGGTGCCGAACGTGAGCATCAACACGACGCCCTTGCGCCCGGCGGCGACGCCGTACCGAAGCTCCGCGACCCCTGCCGCGTCGGCGTCGTTGATGACGTGCACGGGTTGCCCCGACGCCTTCGTGAACAGCGCGTCGGCGTCCGTTCCGATCCACGACGAATCAATGTTGGCGGCGCTCTCGGCGACACCTCTGCGGATCACGGCGGGAAAGGCGACGCCGAGCGGACCACCACGACCGCTCTTGGCCCTCTCGGTCTTCCACTCGAAGTGTGCGACGAGGTCAGCGACCACCGTTGCCATCGCCTCCGGCGTCGCCGGCTTGGGGGTATCGACGCGCAACCGCTCCTCGACGAGCTCGCCGGTGCGCAGATCGACGGGTGCCGCCTTCATCCCGCTGCCACCGATGTCGATGCCGAATCCGATCTCCGACTTCTTCTGCTTGCTGCTCCCCGACACGGCCTCGACAGTAACGCCGGCCGTGCCCGTGCCATGTGACAGGTGACCGATCGCTCGACACCGAGCACGGGATTCACGTCACGAAAGGCCGGCTCCAATGTTCAACCGCCTCCTCGCCACATCCGCCACCGCGTTCGCGCTGCTCGCCGCCGGTGGTCGAGGAGCCTGCACCGACGTGCATCCTCTTCCTCTGTCTCTGAGGTCAGGACGGGTGGGTGGCGGTGAGATCGCCGAGCGCGAGATGTGCCGGCGCTGCGGGTGGGCGCGAGGGACGTTGCGGATCGAGATCGACAGCACGCCACGTCGCCTCCTTGACGACGCCGACGACCGTCGTCTCCTCGAAGCCCTCGAGCGCGCCGCACACCGGGCAGGCGCTGGTGGTGGTCGCCGACACGCCGACGATCACCTCGATCAACCGCCGGCAGCGAGCACAGCGCTGCTCTTCGGTGGGTGCGATCGAACGGGCGATCAGCGGCTGCGTCACGAGTCCGCTCGTGGCGATCTCGGCACCGTCGGAGAACACGGTGACGGGTCCGTCCTCGCTGATCACGAACACGATGGCCTGCGGATGGTCGAAGCTGAACCGCCGGCCGGAGCGATGTCGCATCCCGCGCCGGTCGCTGACGAGCAGGTCGGCCGACGCCGTCGATCGCAACCCGACACCCATCGCCCGTGCGTTGCCCTCGTCGTCGAGCACGGTGGCGAGGTCGGTCTGCGACATCGCAGCAAGGAACGCCGGGAAGTGCTCACGGTGACGGACCGACAGCGGCGGGGCCGGGATCGAGTCATCAGCGTCGACGTAGTCGAGCATCCGCTGTGCCGAGGTGAGCACGAGCACGACCGTGCCGCCGACCTGTCCAGGCGACAGCCAATGCACGCAGAGATCGAGCAGACCCTCGACTACCTCGAGCGAGACGCCGACGGCGTGACGGGCGACCGCCGGGACGCGTGCAGCCGCCGTCGCGCGCTGGCTCCAGCGATGGCCGTTCCACTCGATCACACCCGCCTCGACGAACAGGCGAGCGGTGCCCATCACCGTGCGCTGTGCGATGACGGCGCCCGTCGCCTCCTGGATCTCGACGAGGTCGGCCTCGTACTGCACGGCACGCCGGAAACACGCGAGCGCAGTCGTCCCGTCGGGGTGGCGCACGAGGAACGTCGAGCGACCGTCGGCGAACCTGCGCCCGAGCGCGATGTCGTAGTCACCGAGCTCGACAACGTCGCTGAGGTCGCCGCCGACGAGCAGCGATCGGCCCGGTGGCATCACGAACGATCCGTAGAACGCGCGCCGGCGCTCATGGACGGGCGGGCGACGCACGGCGTGCAGCTCCTCGATCACCCACGCCCGCAGTTCGGGCTCGTCGGGGAGCGGGACATGATCTTCCTCGAGCTCTTCCTCGAGCCGCCGCAACGCCCGTGACGACGGTATGCGCACTCCCACTGGCGTCGACCCTACCGGCATCGCCGACGTGACGATCGACCACCGCACGCAGGTCCGATCACGCCGTTGGGCGTGACATATTGGGCCGATGGCAGCGACCGAGGAGAGCCCCTGGGTCGCCGAGGTGGTGCTGTCGGACGGCGAATCGGCGCTCGTCAGACCGATGACACCGCACGACGCGGCCGCGCTGCGCGAGTTCCACTCGCGACAGTCGTCGGAGAGCATCTACCGCCGCTTCTTCTCGCCGAAACCCGAGATGACGCCCGGGATGGCCACGTACTTCACGTCGATTGCGCCCGACGATCGAGCCGCCCTCGCGGTGATGTCGGGCGACGAGCTCATCGGCTGGGCGTCGTATGAACGCTGGCCGGGTCGTGACGACGCCGAAGTGGCGTTCATGGTCGACGACGGTCACCAGGGCAACGGCATCGCCACGCTGCTGCTGGAGCACCTCGCGGCGATCGCTCGCAGCAACGGCATCCGCCGCTTCACGGCCGAGACGCTTGGCGAGAACCGGGCGATGCTGAGCGTGTTCGGCAAGGCCGGATGGCCACTGCATCGGCGGTTCGAGAGCGGTGTCTTCGACCTCGACTTCGACCTCACCGACGATGCCGGCTTCGTCGACTCGGTCGAGCGGCGAGAGCAGCGGTCCGACTCGCGTGCGATGGCGCGCCTGTTGCTACCGCGATCGATCGCCGTCATCGGGGCGTCGGCGACGCCCGGCACCGTCGGCGCCGAACTGTGGGCCCACGTCGACACCTCGTTCACCGGCCCCCGCTATGCCGTCAACCCGGGACACGAGCGCATCGGGCAGGTGGCGTCGTACCGATCCGTCGTCGACGTGCCCGACGACGTGTCGCTCGCGATCGTCGCCGTCCCCACCGAGGTCCTCGAACAGGTCATCGCCGAGTGCGTCGCCAGGGGCGTGCGCGGGGCGATCATCGTCACCGATCCGCAGGGCTCCGACGTCGACGTCGGCGCGATGGTGTCCTCGGCCCGTCGTTCGGGGATGCGCATCATCGGTCCGACGAGCTTCGGTGTCGCCTCGCCGACGACCGGGCTGCAGGCGGCGCTCGTCGACGTCACCCTGCCGCAGGGCAATGTGGCGATCTCGATGCAGTCCGGCTCGCTCGGGGGCTCGTTGCTACGCAAGGCCGCCGACATGGAGCTCGGTCTGTCGTGGTTCGTCTCGCTCGGGGACAAGGCAGACGTGTCGGGCAACGACCTGCTGCAGTTCTGGGCGGACGACGAGTCCACGGCCGTCGTCGGGCTGTACACCGAAGCGTTCGGCAACCCGCGCAAATTCGCACGGATCGCGCGTCGTGTCGCGCTGACTCGCCCGATCATCGCCGTCCGCACCGGCGCTGCGGCGGTCGGTGGCGCGGTCGATGCGATCTACCGCCGCGCCGGCGTGATCGAGGTGCCGACGGTGGCGGCGTTGCTCGACACGGTGCGCGTGTTCTCGACGCAACCGATCCCGAGCGGCCCGAGGGTGGCGTTGCTGACGAACTCGCGCAGCCCGGGCCTGCTGGCCGGGGCGGCGATCACCGCGGCCGGTCTCGAGCAGGTGTTGGACGTGCCACCGCTCTCGTTCCGGTCGGACGCTGTCGAGTTCGCCGATGCGTTGGCGAGCACCCTCGGGCGCGACGACGTCGACGCCGTGATGGTCATCCACGCGCCGGCGTTCGAGCGCGACCTCGGCATCATCGCCGACCAGGTGGATCGTGCCGCGCGCACGGCCGCGAAACCCGTCGTCGCTGTCGTCATCGGTTCGCGCGACGGGCCGCTGTGCCCGGGATCGCCCGTGCCGTCGTTCTCGTTCCCCGAGCCCGCAGCAGCCGTGCTCGGGCGGATGTGGGCGTACTCGAGATGGCGTTCGGCAGAGATGGATGCGCCGGCGACCGATCTGACCGACGTCCGTCCCGACGACGCGGCGACCGTCATCGAGCGCGCCCTCCAGCAGCCGGCTGGGCGACTGTCGTTCGCCGACGCCCGGGCCGTCATCGAGGCGTACGGCGTCCGTGTCGCGGCCGGCGGCGAGGCCGACACGGTCGACGACGCCGTCACCGCTGCTCGGGCCGTCGGCTACCCGGTGGCGATGAAGGCTCACCGCCGCAGGATCGGCCGATCGGCGCAAGCCGGCATCGCGCTCGACCTGGCCGACGACGACGATGTCGTCGCGGCCTTCGACACCATCCAGGCGTCGCTCGGCGACGACGCCCTCCCCGTGACGGTGCAGCAGATGGTGCCGCCGGGCGTCGACGCCCGAGTGCGGATGCGCGTCGACGACCGCATCGGCCCCGTGCTTGAGGTCGGGCTCGGCGGCGTGCAGGCCGACGTCATCGACGCGGGTGCGCAGCGCCTCCCGCCGCTGTCACCGGCGAGCGCGCGGGCGCTCGTCGCCGACTCACGCGTCGGTGCTGCGCTGGCCGAGGCGGGCCTGCCGGACGACTCGTTCGTCGACACCATCGTTCGCATCGCGCAGCTCGCCTTCCGTCACGACGCCCTGCACGAGATCGAATGCAACCCCGTCATCGTCTCGCGTGAGGGCTGCTGGGCGGTCGACATCCACGCCACCGTGTCCGCTCCAACCGCCCCGCCGCCGCTGCGGAGGTTGAACTAGTGCCGCGTCACGCCACGTTTGTCCTGTCCTCAAACGGCACATCGGGGACAGGGCGCCGGTCCTTCGGTGCTACGGTGCGCGGTCCTTGCGCCCTCCCAGCAGGTCCGGTTGGGGGACCGATGAGAAATGGCGGCGACGCCGGTCTGACTTCGGTCCGCCAGGTGCCTGCGACCGCAGCAAGGGAGAGCAACCCATGAGACCCCTCCGATACTCGATCAACGTCACCCTCGACGGCTGCTGCGACCACCGGGTGATCACCCCGTCCGAGGAGTTGCATCGCCATCACGCCGCCAACCTGGAACGAGCCGATGCCCTGCTCCTTGGCCGGGTGACCTACGAGATGATGGAGGAAGCGTGGCGGCAGCCGGCGACGGGAACGTGGCCTGACTGGATGGCTGATTGGATGATCCCCTTCGCCCGGACGATCGATGGGGCAAAGAAGCACGTCGTGTCGGGCACCCTGGACCGGGTCGATTGGAACGCGGAACTCGTGCAGGGTGACCTGGGGAAAGCCGTTCAGCACCTCAAGCAGGAGTCTGGCGAAGGCCTGTATGTGGGCGGCGTGACCCTCCCGCTGGCCTTGGCGGAACTGGGATTGATCGACGAGTACGAGTTCCTCGTGCAGCCCATCCTGGCGGGCCACGGGCCGACGTTGTTCGCCGGCCTGAGCGAGCGGCTCGAGCTGAAGCTCGTGGGGCGCCAGGAGCTCCGGTCGGGGGCGGTCGCTCTGCGTTACCAGCCCAGTCGAGTCACAGTTTGAAGGTCGGCTGCCCCTGGGCACGCGGGCCTGGCAACTCCGCCACAACGCCCAGGTCGACAAGCGTGCCCTCGAACGCCGGGACTCGGTCGCGCCCAGACGAGGTTGTCCCAGCGACTGCTCGCGATCCGAGCAGTTGAAAGGGTCCTTGACACGGTGGAGCTCGGGATGGCTAGCTCACAGTCGCGCCGTCACGTTCGAACCAGGAGTCGCCTCATGATGCAGTCCCAGCTCTTCTCCGGCGACTCGGTCCTCCAGGCAGTGGCCGACGACCTCGACCGGATCTCCCGCCATCGTCACACGCCAAGCGAGAGCGTGCGACGGATCCAGCAGGCGTTGCTCACGTGGCGTCCCGATGTGCTTCCGGTGAACGGAACCGACGGGGTGTACGGCGACGAGACTGCCGGAGCTGTGGTGCAGTTTAAGGTCGACGAGCTCGCAGTGCCGGCAGCCGAGGCGTTCGACGACGTCGGACCTCGCACCGTGATCCGGCTCGACGAGATCCAAGCGGCCGCCGAAGCGTCGGCGCCTCCGCCCGACCCACCGCCGACGGCGGGCCCCCGCTACGGCAAGCATCGCGGCATCGTGGTCGATGACCAGGATCCGTTGATGCTCGGCCGGATCGTGGTGAGCGTCCCCTCCGTCGCACCCGGACAGCTCGGCTGGGCGATGCCGTGCGCGCCGGTAGCCGGGCCGGGGTCCGGCGTGTTCGTGGTCGCTACGCGAGGATCAAACGTGTGGATCGAGTTCGAGGAGGGTGATGTGAGCCGGCCGATCTGGACCGGCGGGTTCTGGTCGGCCGGCGAGGTGCCGCTTTCGGCCGGTCCCGGCGGTGGGCTGACGATCGCCGCTCCGACCGGCGAGCGAATTGTCGTCGACCACACGGGCATCCGCATCGACAACGGCAAGGGCGCCATAATCGAGCTCGTAGGGCCGGTCACCTCGATCAACAGCGGCGCACTCGACGTGACGTGACCGAGATGTCGTCACCGGTGGTCCATCAACTCGCCGTCGTGCATTGCCAGCACGGCGGCCACGCACAACCCGTGCAGGTGAGCAGCCGCGTGCTGGTCGAGGGCAAGCCGGTGGTCCTCCTCGACGCCCCGTGGACCGTACAGGGTTGCGCGCTCCCTGCACCGGACACCTGCACGTCGGCGCGCTTCGTCAGTTCCTCGACTCGGGTCCACGTGACTGGACGCCCCGTGGTGCTTGCCGACAGCGCGTCGATCTCCATACCGAACGGGGCCACCGTCGCCGTGATGACGACCCAGCAACGGGTCGTCGCGTCCTGAGCGAGGATGCCCGCAGCCTGCGCACCACCACTGTGACAGAAGATCTCAGGTGTCGTGTTCGCATGACCGCGGCAAAGCGCCCGCGCCCCACGCTCCACGACCCAGGAACCGGAAGGCCGCCCAGACGGTCGCCTCCCCGGCGAGCGTCCCAGAACGCGCGGCGCGAGCAACCCGATCGAGATGCCACCAAACGCCGGCTAAGCGTCGGCCCTTCAGACGAGGCCGAGCCGAGCGTGACCGTTGCGGCATGTGCCGCGGTCGGCAGCTCCGAGCCGATCAGCCGGTCTCGATGTCGCCGGCCTCGACGTCGAACGAAGCTGCTCTCGTCGGTGAGCACCTCTTCGGGGATCGAGTCGAGGAACTCGCCGTACGATCCCGCGCCATCGTCGTCGAACCAGAGGGTGACGCTGTCTGGACTGCCTTTCCTGATGATCACAGCCGTGCGCTCGCCTGACGTACGTGCGCTGATGGCGGGGTTGCTGGTGCGGAGCGCTCAGGCCGCTTGCGGCGGAACGACTGCTGGCGAACGTGCATTGCGGCGGCGTTGACCGAGCGCGACGTGATGAGGCTCAGCAGCTGACGGCGGTGCCCGACGAGAAACGGCGGATGGCAAGTGAGCGTGTCGTTGACGAACGTGCGGCTTGAGGGCGCGCCGATCGGTCCAACGTGTTGATCGCCGCCCCGTCGGAACGG
>JACDGA010000400.1 GCA_013815505.1 Acidimicrobiia bacterium | reverse complement strand
CAGGAAGCCGACGCAGGCTGCGGCGGCGAGCGCGACGGAAGCCTTCTCGTCCTTGATCGTCCCGAACTGCATCGAGGCGGACGTGTCGACGACCAGCCACCCCTCGAGGTCACGGTCGGCGATCTGCTCTCGCACATGCGTCTGCTGCGTGCGTGCCGTGACGCTCCAGTCGATGCGGCGCACGTCGTCGCCGGGCTGGTAGATGCGTGACTCACCGGGTTCGCTGCCGTGGCCTGGTGTGAGGCCTTGGTAGTTGCCGTGGAGGATGCCGTCGAGGCGGCGCAGGATGTTGAGCTCGAGCGTGCGCAACATCTCGGCGACGTGCGCGCTCGTTGGCCCCGAGGGCCATGTCACACTGACGTCAGCGGCCGGCGGTTGCGGGATCATTGGGCTTCGGTGAGACCCACGTCGCCGGGACCGACGAGAGGATGCGGTTGACGATCTGGTCGGCCGTGACGTCCTGGGCGAGCGCGTCGTAGGTGAGCATGAGCCGGTGGCGCATGACCTCTGGCGCAACGTCGAAGACGTCTTGGGGCGTCGTGTAGTTGCGGGCCCGCAGCAGGGCGATGGCCTTCGCGCCGCGGATCAGGCTGAGCGTGGCGCGTGGGCTACAGCCGAGACCGACGGACGGGCCGAGGTCGGCGAGCCCGTACTGCTCGGGTGTGCGCGTCGCCTGCACGAGGTCGACGGCGTACTGGGCCACGCTGCGGTCGACGTAGACGGCGTCGGCCCGGCGCTGCAGCTCGACGAGCTCGTGGAGGTCGATGACCTGCGCCGGCTCGGGGGCGGACACGGCCATGCGGTCGAGGATCTCCATCTCCTCCACCTGCGAAGGGTGGTGCAGGACGATCTTCATCATGAAGCGGTCGCGCTGCGCCTCCGGCATGTTGTAGACGCCTTCCTGTTCGATCGGGTTCTGCGTGGCGACGACGAAGAACGGTTTGGGCACCGGGTACGTGACACCGCCGATGGTCACCTGCTGCTCGGCCATCACCTCCAACAGCGCCGACTGCACTTTCGCCGGGGCGCGGTTGATCTCGTCGGTGAGCAGGAAGTTGACGAACGCCGGGCCGAGCTCGACGTCGAACTTCTCGGTGCTGCCGCGGTAGATCCGGGTGCCGATGATGTCCGACGGCAGCAGGTCGGGGGTGAACTGCACACGGGCGAACGAGCCGCCGACCACGGTGGCGAGCGTCTCGGCGGCGAGCGTCTTGGCGAGGCCGGGCACGGACTCGAGCAGGCAGTGACCGCGTGACAGCAGCCCGACGAGGAGCCGCTCGAGGAGTCGTGTCTGTCCGACGATGACCTTGCGCAACTCGAAGAAGACCTGTTCGAAGGTGCGCGCCACGGCGGCGTCGTCGGTGTACGGCGATTGGGGGTTCATCGGCGGTGCCTCCTGCTGCTCAGCGCGCACGGTAGCAAGCGTCGCTGAGAGTTGGCTGGCAGCCAGCTGGGGAGGCACTGATCGACCGTTCGTGTGCGTCGCATTGACATATGCGTACGGCGAGGACGGTCCGTGGTTCACGTCTAGCATCGAAGACATGGACGGTCAGGACGACGGTCCGGTTCCCGAGAAGCCCGACACCGCTGCTGCAGAGTCGGACGACGTCGAGGGTCCCCGGCAGGCGGCGCGGCTCGCGCGGCGCAAGAGCGCGATCGAACACGGGCGGCGACTCGGTGGGACGCCGGGGGCGATGATGGCAGGGGCGATGCTCGCCCTGCAGGAGATCTACCAGGGCTCGGCGTCCGACGAGATCGTCACGATCTCCGAGACGCCCGACGAACCCGACGACGTCGACCGCGACGGGCTCTCGGTCTCAGTCGACGGCACGACGGTGGCGTCCGCGGCGCTGCCCGTCACGGCCCCACTTGCGAAGGTCGCCCGCCGCCGCTCCCGCCGCCGCTGACGCTCGACCCGCTCGACACGCCGTGAGATCAGGCGGTGAGGGAAGCGCCAGCGACCATCCGCAGCCTGCGCAGCACAGCGGCGTGAGGAGGAAGCGGAGCGGACGACGAACCCGCCAGCATTAAAGGATCTGGCTGAGGAATATCTTCGTGCGCTCCTCGGTGGGGCTCGTGAAGAAGTGCTCGGGGGTGCCGACCTCCACGATCTGGGCGTCGGCCATGAACACGACACGGTCGGCGACCTCCTTCGCGAACCCCATCTCGTGGGTGACGACGATCATCGTCATGCCGCCAGTGGCGAGGTCCTTCATCGTGTCGAGCACCTCGTTGATCATCTCGGGGTCGAGCGCCGACGTCGGCTCATCGAACAGCATCACTTTCGGCCTCATCGCCAGGGCGCGGGCGATGGCGACGCGCTGTTGCTGACCACCCGAGAGCTGGCCAGGGTACTTCTGCGCCTGCTCGGGGATACGCACCTGCTCGAGCAGCTCCATCGCCTCGGTGTCGGCCTTCTTGCGTGGCGTTCGCCGCACCTGGCGCGGCGCGAGCGTGATGTTCTCCAGCACCGTGAGGTGCGGGAAGAGGTTGAACTGCTGGAACACCATCCCCGTCTCGCGGCGGACCTCGTTGATGTTGCGCAGATCGTTCGTGAGCGGGGTGCCGTCGACGACGATCTCGCCCTGGTCGTGCTGCTCGAGCCGGTTGATGCAGCGGATCATCGTCGACTTGCCCGATCCAGATGGCCCGATGACGACGACGACCTCCTGGCGTCCGA
>JACDGA010000399.1 GCA_013815505.1 Acidimicrobiia bacterium | reverse complement strand
CGTGCCGATCGACCTCGATGCCGCGGCACCGGACGGGTGGGAGGAGATCGCGCATCCGATCGTCCTCGTGTGCACGAACGGCAAGCACGACAGCTGCTGCGCGACGTTCGGGCGACCGGTGATCCGGGCGATGCGCGACTCGCCGTGGCGCGATCACGTGTGGGAATCGTCCCACGTGGGCGGCGATCGCTTCGCCGCCAATGTGGTCGTGCTCCCAGAGGGCCTCTACTACGGCCGTGTCGAGCCCGAGCAGTCGGTCGAGCTGCTCGAGGGTCACGCCGCAGGCCGGATCGACCTCGACCAGTACCGGGGCAGGTCGACGTTCGGATTCGGCGAGCAGGCGGCCGAGTACTTCGTGCGCCGCGACCTCGGCCTCGACGGCATCGACGACGTGCGCGCCGTGCTGATCGATCGCGAGCACCACGAGTTCGACGTCACCGTCGCCGCCGCGGAGGGCCGCAGCGTCGAGACGTTCGGTGTGTCGATGCGCAGGGTGATGACGCCGAGTCCGACGCCGCTCACGTGCAACGGCCCCGACGGCGTGTCGTACCCGGTGTACCAGTTGGTCGAGTTGCGCCGCACCGACGCCTGAACGACGACGGGCTCAGGCCTGGGCGAGCGACCCGCCGAGCAACGTCGAACCGCCTGCAGTGACCTGGGGGAGGAGTCCCTTCGTCTGGGGCAGCAACTGCTCGGCGAAGAAGCGCGCCGTGTGAACCTTGTTGTCGCAGAAGTCGGCGTTTCCACCGTCGCTGCGCCACTCGGCAGCGGCGAGGGCGCCGCGAGCGAGCATCCACCCGCCAACCGTCACACCCATCAGCCGCAGGTACGGCGTGGCACCCGAGAGCGCCTCCAGCGGCTCGCCGGCGTGTGACAGGATCCACTGTGTCGCGGCGTCGAGATCGTCGATGGCCGAGGCAAGCCCGGAGCGAATCGTGACGAAGCCGTCACCGGCTGCGTCGAGCTGCTTGTCGAGCTCGCGCATGCGGGCGACGAGGTCGGCGATCGCACCACCCGAGCGCATCGGCAGTTTGCGCCCGACGAGGTCCATGGCTTGGATGCCGTTGGTGCCCTCGTAGATCGGGGCGATCCGCGAGTCGCGGAACAGCTGGGCGACACCCGTCTCCTCGACGAAGCCCATGCCGCCGAACACCTGGACGCCGAGCGAAGAGACCTCGACGCCGAGGTCCGTCGACCACGACTTCGCAACGGGCGTGAGCAGGTCGACGAGCTCCTGCGCCGCCTGCCGTTCGTCGGCGTCGTCGGCGTGGCGGGCGAGGTCGTACGCCGCGACCGCCTCGTACAGCAGCCCGCGCATCGCCTCGCTGTAGGCGCGCATCGTCCACAGCATCCGTCGCACGTCGGGGTGATCGACGATGAACGCCGACTGACCCTTCTGGCCGCCCGGCACCTGACCCTGTTTGCGCTCGTTGGCGTAGCGGACGGCCGCTTGCGTGGCGCGCTCGGCGATGCCGAGGCCCTGCACCCCGACCGACAGGCGGGCCATGTTCATCATGATGAACATCACGCGCATGCCGTCGAGCTCGTTGCCGAGGAGCCAGCCCTTGGCGCCGCCTCCGTCGCCGTAACTCATCACGCACGTCGGCGAGGCGTGGATGCCCATCTTGTGTTCGACGGACACGCACGACAGGTCGTTGCGCTCGCCGATCGAGCCGTCGCCGTTGACGAGGAACTTCGGGACGAGGAAGCACGAGATGCCCTTCGTGCCGGGTGGCGCATCGGGCGTGCGGGCGAGCACCAGGTGGATGATGTTGTCGGCCATGTCGTGGTCGCCGTACGTGATGAAGATCTTCTGGCCGGTGACGTTCCACGAGCCGTCACCGTTGGGCACGGCCTTCGTGCGCAGCGCACCGACGTCGGACCCGGCCTCGGGCTCGGTGAGGTTCATCGTGCCCGTCCACTCGCCCGTGACGAGCTTCGTGAGGTAGCGCTCGGTCAGCTCGGCGTCGGCGACCTCCTCGAGCGCGTGGATCGCGCCCTGGGTCAGCAGCGGGCAGAGCGAGAAGCTCATGTTGCAGGCGACCATCATCTCCTGCAGCACGATGCCGATGAGGTCGGGGAACCCACCACCGCCGAACTCGGGGTCGAACGGGAGCGCGCCCCAGCCGGCGTCGACGAACTTGGCGTAGGCATCGGCCCACCCGTCGGGCGTGACGACGCCGCCGTCGACGAGCTTCGTGCCCTGCTGGTCGCCGACGACGTTGAGCGGGCCCGTGACCTCGGTGATGAACCGCGCGGCTTCCTCGATCGCGCCGTGGACCGTGTCGGCATCGAGGCCTTCGAAGCGGGATGCGGACAGCAGGTGGTCGAGACCGACGACGCGGTCGAGCGTGAAGCGGATGTCCTCGAGCGGAGCGACGTACGGTTCCATGCCGTCAGGCTACGAGGTGGTCAGACGGTGAGGTGGTCGAGCGCAAACGCGGCGTACGCGGCGACGCCGTGTTGGCGTGGGGGCTGCGCCCCCACACCCCATCGGCATCCGGCTCGCTGGCGCTCACTCGGCCGCTCGGCGTCGCGTCCCGTCGTCACGAGGTGAGGTGATCGAGCGCAAACGCGGCGTACGCGGCGACGCCGTCTCGCATGGCGGCCTCGTCGAACATCACGCGATTGGAGTGGTTCGGCGGCGCCGTGGCGAGATGCCTCGACGAGGGCGTGCCAC
>JACDGA010000398.1 GCA_013815505.1 Acidimicrobiia bacterium | reverse complement strand
CTCTGCTCGCCGGGCAACGGCACCTCGTTCGTGAAGCAGACCGAGCGCATGATCGAGTCGGCGACGAACCCGGTGGCGCGGCTGCGGACGCGGTACTACTTCGTCGTCACGCAGCGGACGGTGACGTTCACGAACAACGACTTCCCGTTCACCTCGATCACGATCAGCCCCGGCCGCACGCCGAGTCTCAAGCCGCCGCAGCTGTCGAACCCGCCGGGTAGTCGCGAGAACTTCATCTGGCCGACGATGCTCACCGGCGAGCCGTTCCTGTTCCTCATCGAGGCCACCGACCACGACGGTCACGTGTGGCCGTTCCACGCGCCCCTCATGTGGGTCAACGCCGCCCTCGTCGACGGACCCGAGCCGGGCGACCCGTCGATCGACGCCGCCTACCGCGACCCTGCGCTCGACCGTCACCGCATCCCGACGGACGGCAAGCGTTTCGCCTACGCACCGAGCACCACCCCAGGTGACACGTCGTTCGAGACGGCCACGCTCCACCTGCGCGGCGAGCTGAAGGACAACAGGATCACGCCGCACCTCGTCGCTGCCGATGTCACGACGCCGGCGGCAAAGGCGCTCACACCTCAGGCTGCCGGATTCACGATGCGCTACCGCCAGGACTACGTCGCCGACGGCTTCGCATCCGACCCGGCGCCGACCGACGCGCAGATCTTCGGCGAGGTCGTCGACCTCGCCAAGGCGGACGACCTCGACGCAGACGCCTCGCCGAACGTCTATCCCGGGATCGGCTTCGGCAGCACCGAGCGCTCCGGCGGGTTCATCAAGCCCGACCAGGAGATCGCCCTGCTGTCGCGGGCGAAGGGCACCACGGGCAAGCTCGCTGCCGCCGCCGGTGCGCCGGGCAAGTTCGATCCTGCGGAGTTCCTCGGCGACGCACTCCCCCGACTGTTCGGGCTCTTCGACCTCGCCGACGTGCTCGGTGCCCTCGGGATCGACGAGATGCCGGCGTTCGTCACCGAGACGCTCGGCGCCGTCCAATCGCTCCTCGCCGACGTGCGTGCCCTGACCGACACGATCGAGCGTGCCGTCGCCGACGCGCAGCAGGTGATCGACGACGCCCAGGCGGCCGGCGCCACGGCGGCGACGTGGGCGACCGACACCGTCGCCCAGCTCGAAGCGATCGGCGCGCAACTGCTCGGCGACGTCGACGCGCTCGAGGCGGCGTTGCTGGCGATGCTCGATCCGACGGCGCCGAAGGACGCCGACGCGGTCAGGGCGCTCTTCGATCCAATCCAGAGCGCATACGGCACGATCCGGGGCGCCGTCGACACGATCGCGCTCCCGCCGGCGCTGGCGACACCGCTGCGCCGGCTCGTCGACGGACTCGCGCCGTACCTCGAGACACTGGACACGCTCGAGGACACGGTGCTGTCGGTGATCAGCTTCCTCGAGGGGCTCGATCCGGAGAATCTCGAGATCAGAGCGAAGCTCGACTGGTCGCCGCCGATGGTGCCGTGGCCCGATGCGACGCACCCTGTCTTCTCGGTTCGCGAGGCCGAGGGCGGCGGGCTGACGATCTCGGTCGAAGCGCGGGTGAGCGCCAAGTCCGAGCCCCGCGTCGACGTGCTCGCCGAGCTGCGCCGCTTCGACCTCGACCTGATCGCCCCCGACTCGCTGATGGCGCTGCACTTCGAACGCCTGGCGTTCACCGCCGGATCGTCACGCAAGCCGGAGGTCGATGTCGTCTTCGGCGGCATCGAGTTCCTCGGCCCGCTGTCGTTCATCGAGACGCTGAAGGAGATGATCCCCTTCGACGGGTTCTCCGACCCGCCGTTCCTCGACGTGTCACCGGCAGGGGTCCGGGCGGGCTTCACGCTCGAGCTGCCGAACATCGCAGTCGGCGTGTTCGCGCTGCAGAACATCTCGCTCGGCGCCGACTGTTCGATCCCGTTCCTCGGCAAGCACCTCAGCATCGGCTTCAACTTCTGCACCCGCGAGCGGCCGTTCGCGCTCACGGTGACGTTCATCGGTGGCGGCGGGTTCGTCGGCCTGCGACTCAGCCCCGAAGGGCTCGACCTGCTCGAGATGTCGCTCGAGGCCGGCGCCCGCCTCGCCATCGACCTCGGGGTCGCCTCCGGATCGATCGAGATGATGGTCGGCGTCTACCTCCGCCTCGAGGGCGACGGCGGCTCGCTCACCGGCTACATCCGCATTCGCGGCGAGGTCGACGTGCTCGGGCTGATCAGCGCCTCGATCGAGCTGCTGCTGGAGATGATCTACGACTTCGGCACCGGCAAGCTGGTCGGCAGGGCGACGTTGACGATCGAGGTGGAGGTGTTCATGTTCTCCTTCTCCGTGTCGACGACCGTCGAGCGCCAGCTCGCCGGTTCCAACGGCGACCCCGCGTTCGCAGAGCTCATGGACGTCGCTCCCGACGCCACCTCCACGCGCTGGAGCGAGTACTGCGCCTCCTTTGCGCCGACGGGAGCAGTGTGATGGCGACCGAGATCCTTCTGACCGCGTTGCCGTACAGCGTCGACCCGACGTCACCGTTCCACGTGTCGGTGCACGTCTCGCCCCGGCTTTCCCCGAGCGGGACGCTGACGGACTTCCCGGTGTTCGAGCACTGGACCCAGCAGCTCGCCGCAGCGACGCTCGTCGTCACCGACCACACCAACGAGCCGTTCACGATCTCGCTGACGCCACCGGCGGATCCGAAGC
>JACDGA010000397.1 GCA_013815505.1 Acidimicrobiia bacterium | reverse complement strand
GACGGCGAGCTGCGCGAATCGGCGCTGCGCGACATGCTCGCCGCCGGTAGCCACCCGGCACGCAACATCGACCAGAACCTCGGCGACCTGCGGGCGCAAGTCGCCGCCAACGCCGCCGGCGTCGAAGCGCTGACGACGACGATCGACGAGTTCGGACTCGATGTCGTGCAGGCCTACATGCGCCACGTCCAGGCGAACGCCACCGAGGCGGTCCGGCGAGTGATCGACTGCATCGACGGCGGGACGTGCCGGTACGAGATGGACAACGGCGCCGTCATCCAGGTCGCCGTCACCGTCGATCGCGGCGATCGAACCGCCCGAGTCGACTTCACCGGCACGTCGCCGCAGCGCGACGACAACTTCAACGCCCCGACCTCGGTGACGAGGGCTGCGGTGCTGTACGTGTTCCGCACGCTCGTGGACGACGACATCCCCCTCAACGAGGGCTGCCTGGCGCCGATCGAGATCGTCATCCCGCCGGGCTCGATGCTCGACCCTGCGCCGCCTGCGGCCGTGGTCGCCGGCAACGTCGAGACGTCGCAGTGTGTCGTCGGCGCCCTCTACCGGGCACTCGGTGCAGTCGCCGAGTCACAGGGCACGATGAACAACGTCACGTTCGGCAACGAGCGGCACCAGTACTACGAGACGGTCGCCGGAGGATCGGGGGCGGGCGACGGTTTCGACGGTGAGTCCTGCGTGCAGACCCACATGACGAATTCCCGCCTGACCGATCCCGAGATTCTGGAGTCGCGGTTCCCGGTCTCCGTCGAGTCGTTCTCGGTCCGTGCCGGTTCCGGTGGCGACGGTCGGTGGCGCGGCGGCGACGGCGCCGTGCGGCGCATCCGCTTCGACGAACCGATGCGGGTCAGCCTGCTCTCGACCCACCGCCGCATCGCCCCCTACGGCCTCGACGGCGGCAGCGACGGCACGGTCGGCGCCGCTCGGATCGAACGCGCCGACGGGGATGTCACCGAGCTTGCGGCGACCGACGCCGCCGACGTCGAGTCGGGCGACGTCCTCGTCGTCGAGACCCCCGGCGGCGGCGGCTACGGCGCGCCGGATCCCGCCGGTTGAACCACGTCTGGGCGGGATCTCTCGCAACTGCTGGAAGCGATCCCGCCCAGACCGTGGAATGGGAGGAATCCCGCCCAGACGGTGGTGGGGGCGACCGGCCCCGAGCGCGGGCCGATCAGAAGGGGAGGCGGGGTTGGGGTGGGGCGTAGGCGGGGTCGACGCCGTCGAAGAGGCTGCTCACGGATTCGCCGAGGTGGCTGCGGCGGATCGCCTCGGCGAACAGCGTCGCCACCGAGCGCACCTGCAGCTCGGGCCAGTCCTGCGGTGACGGCACCGTGTCGGTGGTGACGAACTCCTTCACTGGCACGAGACCACGCAGCCGCTCCACAGCCCCACCGGAGAAGAGCCCGTGCGTGCACGCCACCGAGACCTCCGGGCATCCGTGCTCGACCAGACGATCGATGAGCTCGACGATCGAACCGCCCGTGGCGATCTCGTCGTCGAGGACGATGGCCCGCTTGCCGGCAACGTCACCGACGATCGCGTCGATCACCACCGTGTCATCCGCGAGGCGCTGCTTGCTGCCGGCAGCGACCGCCACGCCGAGCAGGCGGGCGAACTGGCTCGCCGTCTTGGCGTTGCCGAGATCGGGTGACACGACGATGGCATTCGTGAGGTCGCTGCCCCGGAAGTGCTCGGCCAGCTCGCCGATCGCGGTGAGGTGATCCACTGGCACGACCCCGAAGAACCCGTGCACCTGCGGGGCGTGCAGCGCCATCGTGATCACCCGGCTGGCGCCGGCGGTGATCAGCAGGTCGGCGACGAGCCGCCCGCCGATGGAGATCCGCGAGGCGTCCTTCTTGTCGGACCGGGCGTAGGCGAAGTGCGGGATCACGGCGGTGACCTGTGCCGCAGAGGCACCGCGCGCTGCGTCGAGCATGAGCAGCAGCTCCATCAGGTGCTCCTGCGTCGGGGGGACGAGCGGCTGCACGAGGTAGACGTCGCGCTGGCGGCAGTTGGCACCGAGCTGCACCTGCAGGCAGTCGTTGCTGAAGCGCTGCACGTCCACGGGCGACACGGGTACACCGAGGTGGCCACAGATCCGATCCGCCAGGGCCGGGTGGGCATTGCCGCTGAACACGACGATCTCCCGCATCTGTGCCGACGCTAGTTGCCCGCCGCCGTTGCAGGCCGCTGCCCGGCCACGCAGCCCTATGGTGTCCGTCGTGACAGGCGGTCCGACAGGCGCGACGGACAACGATGCCAGCGTCGCAGGCCCAGACTGCCTGATCTGCCAGAAGCACGCCGGCGTGGGTCCGCTCGTCAGCCCGCACCTGTGGGACGACGACCTCGTGCGCGTCAGCCACATCCCGCCAGTCGACGAGCCCGAAGCGTTCGTCGGGCACCTCGTCATCGAGACCCAGCGCCACGTCGGCTACCTCGACGAACTGAGCGACGACGAAGCGGCAGCGGTAGGACGCGCGGCGCGCACCGCCGCACGGGCAATTCGTGCCGAACTGGGCGCGGAGTCCGTCTTCTCGGCGGTGATCGGGATCGGCGTTCCACACTTCCACCAGCACGTCTGGCCGAAGCACCCGGGCACGCCCGATCGCTACGACTGGCACCGCGTCAACGAATGGCCCGATGCGCCACGAGCCATCGGCGACGAGCTGGAC
>JACDGA010000396.1 GCA_013815505.1 Acidimicrobiia bacterium | reverse complement strand
AGACGTACGTGTTGTGGCGCTCGTCGGCGACCGTGACGTGCACTCTCGCCGTGCCGGCGGCGATGGCCTGTGCCCATTCCGTCTCCTGATCGACGAGGAAGTCGAGGCACTCCTCATGGACCGCGACGCACGTGAGTGGGCGCGACGAGTGCTCGTCTCCGATCATCGTCATCAGCATCACGATCACGGGGGCGTCCAGCAGGTCGTCGAGTGCCTGTGCGCCGTCGGTCGTCGTCATCTCGTCTCCTTCTTCGGGTCGATGACCAGACAGTGCCCGACGGGTCGCGTCATCACACCTCGCCCGCCCACGTCGGTGTCCGGTTGTCCGCTGCGCGCCGGACGGATAACCGGACATTGACGGGGGAGGTCTACGGTCGGCGGCGATGATCGCTTCTCGTCGCCGTCCGTTCTCCGCTGTGCTCGTAGCCCTCGTGCTGGCCGCTGCGTCTTGTTCGGACGACGATGCCACGCCGTCCAGTTCGGCCGCACCGTCGTCCACCGAATCCGCTGCGACGACGTCGTCCGTGTCGAGCACCACGGCGCCGAACACCACGGCGCTGCCGACGGTGCCGGACACCACGGCGCTGCCGACGTCGTCCGTGCCGAGCACCACGGCGCCGGCGACAACGGTGCCGGACAGCACGGCGCCGCCGACGACGGTGCCGGACGCGTCGGCCGAGGAGATCCCCACGGACGGCGACCTGTACGCCGTGCCGTCGCCGATCCCCGATGTCCCGCACGGCACGCTGCTGCGCTACCAGCTCGTCGAGCCGTCCGTGCACGCCGGCGCGACGACGTACCGGATGATGTACGCCTCGGAGTCGCACGCTGGCGAGCCGATCGTCGTCACGGGTGTTGCAGTGATCCCTGCCGCCGAGCCACCGGCCGATGGGCGTAACACGATCACCCTTGTACATGGGACGACGGGCAGCGCCGACGTCTGCGCTCCGTCGAAGAACCTCGCCGGCGCCGGCGAGCTGGCGTTGCTGGGTCCGTCGGTGGCAGCAGGCACGATCATCGCCGCAACCGACTACGAGGGCATGGGCACGCCCGGCGTGCACCCGTATCTGATGGGCGAGAGCGAGGGTCGATCCGGGCTCGACGCAGCGCTCGCCGCCCGCCAGCTCCCCGGCGCGCAGGCCGGCACACAGCTCGGCGTCATGGGCTATTCGCAGGGTGGGCACAGCGCGATGTGGACGGCGGAGCTCGCTGAGACGTGGGCGCCAGAGCTCGACCTCGTCGGCACGTTCGCCGGGGCGCCGCCGACCGAGATCGGCCTCATCGCCGGGGCCCGGATCACGGGCGCCGCCGGATCGTTCGTCTTGTTGCTCGTCAACGGGTACGAGCAGGCCTACGGCGACGAGATCGATCCCGCTGAGTACCTCAGCGTCGAGGGCCTCTCGCTGCTCCCGCTCGCCGACGAACAGTGCGTCGGCGACCTGTCGTCGACGGCGGTCGCGGAGTTCACGAGTGCGGACTATGCACCCGATGCCGGTGCGGGCGGACCGTGGCAAAAGCTCACGGCGGCGAACGACGCCGGGACCGTCGCCGTCGACGCGCCGCTCCTCATCGTGCACAGCTCGACGGACGACGTCGTGCCCGCTGTGTTGAGCGACACGGCGACGAAACGGCTGTGCGGTCTCGGCCAGGTCGTCGAGCGCCGCGCCCCCGACCTCGGCGGCCACGGCGCCGCCGCCGTCCCGGCCTACCAGCAGGCCCAGGAGTGGATGCAGGCCCGCTTCGACGGCACTGGCGCCGCCCCGATCAGCACCTGCTGACCCCTCAGACGTCGGTGGAAGGGGAAGGCTCAGTCGGTGGCGGGCCAGATGATGGTGTCGTCGTCGGCGTAGACGTCGGTGAGCACGTCGGCCGTGAAGTCGGAGGACTCCGGCGCCTCCTCGAACAGACCGACCTTGGTGTAGGCGTCGAGCTCCGCCTGCAGCGCCTCCGGGTCGATGACGCCGGGGGCGAGATCGCCCTCGGCGGCGAGTCCAGCCTCGGTCTCCCACCGGAACGTCTCGCCCTCGGGCGACAGGAAGTACGGATTGCCACCACCGTTGATCAGATCGACGGAAACCGCCGACGCCGCGGCAGGGTCGGCGATCGCGTCGGCGAGCCCCTTCATCGTGGCGCGCATGAAGTCCTGCGCAGCGGTGGGATGCTCGTTGAGGAAGTCGTCGTTGGTGAAGATCACGCCGAAGCTGCCGGGCACATCGGCGTCAATGGGGTCGAACGTCTCGAACTCGTTGCCGGCGCGCTCGAGCTGGCCCACCTCGTTCGAGCGATAGCCGGGGAAGCCGTCGATCCTGCGGATCTCGATGTGCACGAGCGGGTCGAAACCGTCGACGGGGACGGTCTCGTAGTCCTCGCCCTCGGCGAGACCGGCCGTGGCGAGCATCGCCGCGATCGACGGTGGCAGCCGTCCTGCCTTGACCCCGATGGTCGTGCCCTCGAAGTCGGCGAGCTCCGTGGGTCCTGGTTTGGCGATCAGCACGTCGATCGGTCCTCGACCGGCGACCGAGATGGCGCGCAGCGGGACATCGGCACTCTGGGCGGCGAGCACGACCTCGCTGAACGAGCCGCCGGACGCCATCTGTGCCCGCCCCCCGGCGACGAGCTCGTCGTTGTCGGTCGAGAGGCTCGGCGTGATCTCGACATCGAGGCAGAGCTCCTCGTAGTAGCCCCTGTCGT
>JACDGA010000395.1 GCA_013815505.1 Acidimicrobiia bacterium | reverse complement strand
AGCGCGTGATCGCCGTGCGGACGACACCGGGAAACGTCGACGAGCCGCCGGTGAGGTTGGCGCCAACGACGAGACCCTGCTTGTTGGCGTGCGTGCCGAGTGGCATGTACGTCCAGCGATCGAGCACACGGTCGCGCACCTCGACGCAGTCACCCGCCGCCCACACGCCGTCAGCGACGCGCATCGAGTCGTCGGGGCGCAGGCCGCCGTCGTCGCCGAGCGTGAGGCCGGCGTCCGCGGCGAGCGACGTCTCGGGCTCGACCCCGATGCCGAGCGTGACGATGTCGCACTCGATGGCGACGCCGTCGACCACGACGGCGCGCACCCAGCCGTCATCGCCAACCTCGAACGCCTCGGCGACGGCACCGGTGCGCACCTCGATCCCGGCCGATTTCATCGCTTCGGAGATCCGCTCGCCCATCTCGTGGTCCATCGACGTCATCGGGTGAGCGGTCCTACTGACGACGGTGACGTCGAGCCCTCGCGCCACGAGTGCCTCTGCGATCTCGATCCCGATGAACCCGGCGCCGACGACGATCGCCTTCTTGGTGGGGCGCCCTGCGGCGAGCGCATCGAGGACACGGCGCCCGTCGGGGATCGTCTGGATGCCGAACACGCCGTCGGCGTCGATTCCGGGCAGCGGAGGGCGGATCGGTCGGGCGCCGGTGGCGATCACGAGCTCGTCGAAGCCGATCGTGTCCTCCTCGTCGGTGCCGACGTCGCGCACTGCGACGCTGCGATCGGCGAGGTCGATGGCGGTCGCCTCCGTCGCCATCCTCACCGTGAGCCCGTTGGCCCTGTGCTGCTCGGGCGAGCGGGCAACAAGCTCGTCGTGGGTCGGCACCTCGCCGCCCACCCAATACGGGATCCCACACTGCGAGTACGAGGTGTACTCGCCGCGTTCGATTGCGATCACCTCGACGTCGTCGCCGCCTCGGCGCTTCGCCGTGCTCGCCGCGCTCATCCCTGCGGCATCACCGCCGATCACCACGATCCGTCTTGCCATGGGTCCGATCGTACGAGTCGACCCTCGTTACGGTGGCACGATGGAATCTTCTGGTCGCTGTGGCGACCGTTTCGCCGGCGTCCGATCGGCGTTCGAGGCCAACTTCGAAGCCGGCACCGAGCACGGCGCCTCCCTCGCCGTGACCCTCGACGGCGAGCTGGTCGTCGACCTGTGGGGCGGCGACGCAACCGGTGACGACGGCGCCGACCGGCCGTGGGAGCGCGACACCATCGTCAACGTCTGGTCGACGACGAAGACGATGACCGCCATCTGCTGCCTGATGCTCGCCGATCGCGGCGAGCTCGACCTCGACGCCCCCGTCGCCAACGTGTGGCCCGAGTTCGCCGCCGGAGACAAGGCGTCCGTGACGACGAACCACCTGCTCAGCCATTCCGCCGGTCTCCCGGGCTGGTCGGAGCCGATGACCCAGGCCGACCTCTACGACTGGGACAAGGCGACCGCGCTCCTCGCTGCGCAGTCGCCCTGGTGGGAGCCAGGAACGGCGTCGGGCTATCACGCCATCACCCAGGGCTACCTGCTCGGCGAGGTGGTGCGCAGGGTCAGCGGGCGCACGGTCGGCACGTTCTTCGCCGAGGAGGTGGCGTCACCGCTCGGCGCCGACTTCCACATCGGCACGGGCGAAGAGCACGACCCGCGCGCCGTGCACGTGATCCCGCCCGAGCCCGACGCGGCGGCGTTCGGCAACGCCAACGAGATCTCCATCCGCGCCCTGTCGAACCCGCCAATGGACGCCAGCGCGGCGAACACGATCCCGTGGCGCCGAGCCGAGATCCCCGCGGCCGGCGGGTTCGGCAACGCTCGTGCCGTCGCCACGGTGCACGCCGCGATCGCCTGCGGGGGCTCCGTGGACGGCGTCACGCTCATGTCGCCCGAGGGGTGCGAGCGCATCTTCGACGAACAGATCAACGGCCAGGACCTCATCCTCCCCGCGGTGCTGCGGCTCGGTTCGGGGTTCGGTCTCGTGAGCGAGGCGATCCCGGTCGGTCCCAACCCGCGCACGTGCTTCTGGGGCGGCTGGGGTGGATCGTTGGCCGTGATCGACCTCGACGCCCGGATGAGCGTCGCCTATGTGATGGACAAGATGTCGGGCGGGACGATGGGCGACCTGCGTGCGGCAGGGCCGTTGATGGCCGCACACGCCGCCGTCGCCACGCCCGGCTGACGCCGAGCCGGCGCTACGTCGGCAGACCGAGTTGGGCGGCGCACGACGGCCAGGCGCCGTAGCCACCCGACTGGTCGCGCAGCACCGTTGCGAGACGGATCTGCTCTTCCTTCGAGTTCTCGTTGGGCAGCCCGCTGCCACCGAGACCGCTCCACGTCGACGCCGCGAACTGCAGCCCGCCGTAGTAGCCGTTGCCGGTGTCGATCGACCAGTCGCCACCCGACTCGCACTGCGCCAGCGAGTCCCACACGGGATCACCAGCCGGTGCCGGCGGGGGCGGCGGCGGTGGTGGTGGTGGTGGCGGTGCGGATCCACCGGCGGCGGCGGGGGCGGAAGCACCGGCGGTGGAGGCGGCGGCCTCACTTCGACAGGAGGCGGCGCCCGCAACGAATCCCGTTCCCTGCGACGCTGCTCCTCCAACCGCCGCTCATCTTCGAGCCGCTGCGCCGCGTCGGCGGAATCCAGTTCCGGCGTCGGGGGTGTGACGAGGTCCGGCTCCGTTG
>JACDGA010000394.1 GCA_013815505.1 Acidimicrobiia bacterium | reverse complement strand
TGGTCACGGTCTCGCCCGTTCGCGCTGCGGCGACTTCCTTGATGCCGGCGATGAGGTAGCCAACCTCGCCGGGACCGAGCTCGGCGACGGGTGTCGGTACCGGTTGCCTGCTGCCGACCTCGATCGCTTCGTGTTCCGACTTGGCCTGCATGAAGCGAAGCTTCGAGTTCGCCGTCATGCGCCCGTTCATCACCCGGACGCTCGACACGACGCCGCGGTACTGGTCGAACTGACTGTCGAAGATCAGCGCCTGCAGCGGCGCGTCGGCGTCACCGACCGGGGGCGGGATGCGCTCGGCGATCGTGTCGAGCAGCGTGTCGACGCCCTCGCCGGTCTTGGCCGAGATCCGCAGGATCGAGGTGGCGTCGATGCCGAGCACGTTCTCGATCTCTTCGGCGTAGCGGTCTGGGTCGGCGGCGGGAAGGTCGATCTTGTTGAGTGCAGCGACGATCTCGAGGTCGTGTTCGAGCGCGAGGTAGCAGTTGGCGAGCGTCTGGGCCTCGATGCCCTGTGCGGCGTCGACGACGAGCACGACGCCCTCGCACGCTGCGAGCGAGCGGCTGACCTCGTAGCCGAAATCGACGTGGCCGGGCGTGTCGATGAGGTGGAAGACGTAGCCCTTCCAGTCGACGCGCACGTTCTGGGCCTTGATCGTGATGCCGCGCTCGCGCTCGAGGTCCATCGTGTCGAGATACTGCTCTCGCATCAGGCGCGAGTCGACGGCGCCCGTGATCTCGAGGATGCGATCCGACAGCGTCGACTTGCCATGGTCGATGTGGGCGATGATCGAGAAGTTCCGAATCCGGGCGAGGTCCATGGCTGGGGCGATGCTACCGGCGCGGTTGGGAGCGGCCCTGGGGGGCCGGTAGCGTGAGTCGCCGCCGATCAGGGCACTTTCGCCCTGCTCATCGACCGTTTCTCGAAGGATCCCCGTGGCCAACATCAAGAGTCAGAAGAAGCGCATCCTGACGAACGCCAAGCGCACCGAGCGCAACAAGGCAGTGCGCAGCGAGCTGAAGACGCGGGTCAAGCGCGCGGTCACCACGGTGGGCGACGACGGTCACGACGCCGAGGTGCGCCTCGCCGTGAAGCGCCTCGACAAGGCTGCGGCGAAGGGGATCATCCATCCCAACCAGGCCGCTCGCCGCAAGAGCCGCCTGATGCGCACGCTGCGCGCCGGCGACTGACCTTCTCTCTTCAGGCGGCGGCAACGGCCAGGCGTGAGAGTCGCGCCACGAGCACTTCGAGCACGAGATCTTCTGGCAGTTCGCGCTGACCGCGAAGGTCGAGGTCGGCTGCGGCCAGCATCTCGATCGCCCTGCGCACTCGTCCGCCGCCGAGCGCTCGGTGTTGCGCCAATGCCTTGCGCGCCGGAAACCCGGGCTTGATGCCGAGTGCCGACGCAGCAGTTGCCTCGTCGGTGGCACCCGAGCCGTCGAGCTTGGCAAGGCGCACGTAGTGGCCGTGGAGGATCGCCATCACCTGCAACGGGTGACGTCCACCGCCGCCCGTCATCCGTGACAGCAGGTCGATGGCGGCACGGGTGTCGCCTCGGTCGATGGCGTCGGTGAGGTCCCACGGCGGGATGCCACCGCGCTCGCCGAGGAACGGGCGCACGTCGCCGACGCCGAGCGTCGCGTCGGACCCGAACGTCGACGAGAGGGTGTCCAGCAGTCCGCTGACGGCTGCGACGTTCTCGCCGAAGTGCTCGGCGAGCGCGGCCTGCGTCGCCCGGTCGAGGCGCACCCCGTGGCGAGTGGCCTGATCGCCGATCCAGTTCGGGCGGTCCTTCGCCCGGAACGGCGCCGACGTGGCCACCACGTCACCCCCGGCACCGGCGATCGCGTCGGTGAGCGACTTGGCGGCCCGCCCACCACCGGCAACGAGCACGAGTGACGTCGTGTCGTTCGGCTCGGCGAGGTAGGCGACGAGCGGCTTGACGTCGTCGGCCGAGAACCGCCCGACGTCGCGCACGACGACGACCCTGGTCGGCGTGAACATCGGAGGCGTGTTCGCCGACGCAACGACGTCGGACAGCTCGGCGTCAGGGTCGTCGAACTCGTCGACCATCAGCGAGCGGTCGCCGTCCCCGACGAGCTCGTCGACGTACGCGGCAACGGCATCACGCAGCAACGACTCCTCGTCCCCCGTGAACATCCGCACGCCCATACGGGATCATTGTGGCCCGGACTGCGGCGCGTCCATCACCGACACAAGGACAACGGCGCCGATCGCGTGCGAACCGATGTTGGTCGTCGGTGGGTTGTCTGGAATGCCGGCTCAGAGGAGCGGTGGGGCTATGGCGCTCCGGCCCGTTCAACGTGGGCTGGCGATGAGCACCGGGATCTCTCGGTCGGTCTTGCCCTGGTACTCGGCGTAGTTGGAGAACACGGCCACCGCCCGCTCCCACCATGCGGCACGTTCGTCACCGCCGACCTCGCGGACCGTGACATCGAACGGTTCCGGGCCGTCCTGCACCTGCACGGCGCCGGGGTCGGCCGCCAGGTTGTGATACCAGACAGGGTGCTTGGGAGCGCCGCCGTACGATGCAACAAGCGCGTACTCCCCCTCGTGCTCCACGCGCATCAGGGCGATCTTGCGGACCTTGCCGCTCTTCACGCCCTTCATCGTCACGATGATGACGGGGATGCCGGTGTCACGGAGCGTGTTCGCCTTCGTACCCCCGGACGCCT
>JACDGA010000087.1 GCA_013815505.1 Acidimicrobiia bacterium | reverse complement strand
CACCCGCATTGTCCCCGTCGCCGTTGACGACGACAGTCCGACGGATACCGACGCAGCGACCTCTGGTGCGGCCGCCGATTCGACGCCGACGACCGACGCCACCGATCAGGCCAGCACGTCGCCAACAACTGCGCCCTCCGCATCGAGCGAGCCTGCCACGACTGACGCCGCGTCGACGAGCACTGCCACGTCCACCAGGCCGCCGACCACGACCATCGCAGCATCGACGACCACCCGGCCGACCACCACAACGACCGAGGCGAGGCGTCCCAAGTCATCCTCGACAGCGCGCACCAGGACAACGAAGGCGGTCACCTATTCCACGCTGCCCGACGGCAGCCCGCAGCCGGTGATCGCCACGTTCGACGTCGACACGATCACGCTGTCGGGCACCGTGCCGAGCCAGGCGGCGGCCGACCGGCTGGGCGCGCTGGCCCTTGCGAACAGCAAGACACCGGCGTCGCTCGTGAACTTCCTCGGAATCAATCCGAACGTACCGAAGAGCGTCGGCGTGCGCGTGATAGAGCTCACATCGGCAAGATTCCCCGAGAACAGCGCCGTCATCCTGCCCGACCACGCGCTGGAGTTCGATCGCGTCGCCACCGTGATGGAGGCGCTGCCGAACGTCACAGCGCTCGTGATCGGTCACGCCGACCAGCGCGGCTCGCCGGAGGACAACTTTGCCATCTCCGACGCCCGCGCCCGGGCCACCGTCAGCTATCTCGTCGGGCAGGGCATCGATCCGGACCGCCTGTCGTCACGCGCGGTCGGTGAGAGCGACCTGCTGATGCTCAACAACGACAAGACCGCGTTCGCCCTCAACCGGCGCACCGAGTTCGTCTTCTACGGGCTGATCGCCGACACGTGATCGCTCACGCCCATCAGGAAACGGACGGTATGAGACTCACGGAGCTGGTTGAGCCGGGTGCGGGAATCGAACCCGCGACCACATGATTACAAGTCAAGTGCTCTGCCAACTGAGCTAACCCGGCGGGACCGGAAGGAAATGTGGGAGGAAACGTGCTCCACGCGTGTTCTTTCGGCTGGAGAATGGATCGTAACTGCGGCAGCGGCTGCCGCGGACGTGCGAGAGGGAGCCCGCCGGCGCTGCTTCGTGTTCAAACGCGCGCCTGATCGCTTGCGCTCCGATGCAGGGCGTTAGGCGGCGGCTGGCGGTGCTTGTTGGCGGTGGAGTTGGCTGGCCAGCGCGTTGATGCCGACGGCGTAGGTGATGATGTTCAGCGTTTGGCGGTAGTGGCCGACGCTGTGGGCTCGCCGGAGCCAGAGTGTGTCGTCGAGGTGGCGGTTGATGGACTCAGCGTCGCTTCGTCGGGGGTAGATCCGGGCGAAGTCCGGGTCACCGGGTGGAATCGGTCGCACGTTCTCGGTCCGATTGAATCGGCGGTTCGTGTCTTCGTCGGTGCCGTGAAGCCGGATCGTGATGATGCCGGCACCGCGCAGCGCGTTGCGCCGGTTGAGAATTGTCGGCACGCGCGCTGCAGTGCCGAGCGAGGTACGCAATGCAAGGAACCGGTCCGCGTCATGTCGGGAGACCTCTGACAAACGTGCTGGGTCACTCGTGGCTTGAGGAAGAGGCGAAACCGCTCGATGGTCGGCAACAGACGCTCCAAGCTCGATGCTGAACGGCCCGCCGAAAGCTGGGCGACACAGGCATCGACATCGGTGTCGAGCGCGCGTGGGCTGCTCAACGCGTCCGATAACGATCGACGTGGTCAGCTCGCCGACCACCGCTGCGCGCGCGAGAAGCGACCTCGAGGAGGCCGTTCGTCGTCCGGACTAAGAGTGTCGCGACGCGCTGCTGGGTTAAGCACCGAACGCCGGCTATGGGCGCGGCCGCGGCAACCGCGAGGGCGTCGTTCGGTGCGGTCATTCCGCGGTTGAGTCTCGATCGCGACCTTGAGCAATCGACGTCGATCGAGAACGGAGGGCGCGGGGAAGTTCGCTCAACCAGTTCTGCTCGGTGCAGTTGAGAAGGGCTTCGCTCTGACCATGCCCGCCGGCCGCAGCCAGGAGCTCAACGCGTTCTCACGACGCTCGGCGGGCCAACTCGTCGTCCGGCCTCGTTCGCAAGATCGCCAGCGATGGTTACCACGGTGTTGCCACGGTGTTGCCACGGAGAGCGGTCGACGCCAGGCACGTGACCGCGCGGAACGTGGATGGAGCGGGCTTGAACCCAACAGCGCTAATCGACCGACGAGCCAAGATCCTCACGCAGCACGTCGAGACGTATGCGTCCGTTCGGCAAGTCGGCAACCCACTCGCTCCACCCGTTTCAGGCGAGTCCAGCCGCAGCGGACAGGTCGGCCAGGTCGTCGAAAGTCTCGCCGTCGCAATACAGCGGCCCAGCTCGACAGCACGCTGCTCTACCTCGTCGCGCCAGCGTCCGAATGCGTCACGGGCACCGTCGTTCGCGTCGATGACGGTCAGGTGCCGCGCTGAGCGTCAGTCCGGCGCAGCCGGTTCGGCACGACGCGCCCGCGCGACCTCGTACGTCGCCAGGGCCGCAGCGGCCGACACGTTGAGCGAGCTCAACCGGCCGAGCATCGGGATCGCCACCACCATGTCGCAGCGCTCACGCACGAGGCGCGACAGCCCTTCACCCTCGGCGCCGAGCACGAGGCAGACGCCTTGGTCGGCGAGGTCGCCGAGATCGAAGAGGTCGCGATCGGCGGCATCGTCGAGTCCCACGATCCACACGTCCACCTCCTTGAGGCGGGCGAGCGCCGTCGGCAGCCCACCGACGAGCGACATCGGGACGTGTTCGATCGCACCGGCCGCCGACTTGGCGACCGTCGGCGTGACGTGGACGGCACGATGCCTCGGCAGCACCACTGCGTCGACACCGGCACCGTCGCACGAGCGCAGGATCGCGCCGAGGTTTCCGGGATCGGTGACACCGTCGATGGCGACGTAGAACGGCGTACCGGATTGGCGCCGCAGCAGCGCCTCGAACTCGATCTCCGGCACCTCGGCAGCCTGCGCGAGGACTCCCTGGGGTGCGTCCGTTCGCGCTTGAGCGTCGAGACGCTTGCCGTTGACGTACTGCACGGGCACGCGGTTCGACCGTGCCAGCGCCACGATGTCGGCGACGCCATCGTCGCCCTCGAGCTCGGTGGCGATCCAGATCTCACTCGTGCGGCGAGTGCCGGCGATCAACAACTCCCGCACCGCCTGGCGGCCCTCCACCTGGCGCCCGCCGAGCCCGTGCTCCTTGCTCGCCCGCGCGCCAGTGTTGAGCGACCCGCTGGACGATCGCCCCACCGGCTCGCCGCCGTCTCGTCGAATCGCTCCCGTGCGCCCGGCGCCGCGCGACCGTGGCTGCGCACCGGCGCGACCGCTGCCACCTCGACCGCCGCCTGCCCGGCCGGCACTCCCGCTGCGTGACGGCGCAGCGCGGCGACCCGACGCGGGCCGCGACGATCCTCCGCTGCGACCCGAACCGCTCCCTGCGCCGCCGCGTCCGCCCTTGCTCGGCCCCGGTGTGCGTCGTCCCGGCATCAGGTGGACCTCCTCAGGTGCCCGTCGGTGCCGTGCATGCGCCCAGTCTGGGCGGGAATCGTGTCAGGTGCTGGAAGCGATCCCGCCCAGACGGTGTCGTGGGAGGAATCCCGCCCAGACGTGTGGTGGGGCTCAGTCATGGGGCGGGGCTTCCGATCGGACGATCAGGGCTACGGCGGTGCAGGCGATGCCTTCGCCGCGGCCGAGCGATCCGAGGCCTTCGGGGCGGCGGCCCTTGACCGTCACGGGTGCGCCGACGACGGTGCTCAGTCGCTGCTGCATGTCGTCGCGGCGGGTTGCGAGGCGCGGGCGCTCGCACACCACCGAGCAGTCGACGTTGCCGGGAACCCATCCGGCCTCGCCGACCCTGGCGACGACATCGGCGAGGATCGCCAGCGAGTCGGCGCCCGCCCACCGCGGATCGGAGTCGGGATAGTGCTCGCCGAGGTCGCCGAGTCCTGCGGCCCCGAGTAGCGCCTCGGCGACGGCATGCGCCACGGCGTCAGCGTCGCTGTGGCCGACCAGTCCCGGCTCGCCCTCGAACTCGCAGCCGCCGAGCACGAGGCGCCGTCCAGGGTCGGCACTGAACTGGTGCACGTCGAAACCGTGCCCCACCCTGATCGACGGTGCTGCCATCAGGCGACACCCCTTGCACCACTGCTCGCATCCGGTGACGCCGCCAGGAGCACACGGGCACGGTCGAGGTCGTCGGGAACGGTGATCTTGAGGTTGTTCGGCTCGCCGGGGACGACGACGACCCGCCCACCGGCGCGCTCCACGAGCGCTGCGTCGTCGGTGCCCTCGCCTGCGTCGGCATGGGCCGCCCGCAGCGACGTCGCGCGGAACGCCTGCGGTGTCTGCACGGCCACGAGCGAACCGCGATCGAGCGTCTCGACGACGACTGCGCCGCCGGCCACCACCTTGATCGTGTCGCTGACAGCGACGCCCGGGACGGCCGCGTCCGCGCCTGCCAGGACGGCATCGATCACTGCCTCGTACAACGCAGCGGATGCCAACGGACGAGCCGCGTCGTGGACGCAGATCACCGTCGCACTCGTCGGCACGGCGGCGAGTCCTGCGCGCACCGACTCGCTGCGCGTCGAGCCACCGGCAACCACGCACCCACTGCCCTCGTCACGGCCGCTCGCGACCGTCGCAGCCGTCTCACCGGCGACATCTTCTGGCGGCACGACCACGACGACGCCGGCGCAACACTGCTGCGCGATGCGTCGCGAGCGATCGAGCACACGCTCGTCCGCGAGCAGCTCGTACTGCTTCGGCGAGCCGTAACGCATCCCGCTCCCCGCCGCAACGAGGATCGCCCAACACTCGCCCATTCGCCGCAGGGTACCGCCCGATGTGGCCCAGCCCGGCGGTTGCGAGCGGACCAGTGGAGCGAGGAAGCCACCGATGTGAGCAGGTAGTACCGTGACCGTCGTCATGCCGAACGAGACAGCGCTCGTCCCCGAGCTACCCGCCCTCCTCGCCAGCACCGACTTCTTCCGTGACGCAAGCACGGAGTCGCTGTCGGCGCTCGCTACAGCCGGCACGAGGCACACGCTCGTGCGCAACGACATGTTGTTCGGCGAGGGAGACCCGCCCGACTGCCTCTATCTCGTCGCCACCGGCCGGTTGGCGATCGCCATCGCCAACCCCATCGACCGCCGCGAGAGCGTCGTCGCGCTGATGGAGGCCGGCGACCTGTTCGGCGAGCTGGCGATGCTCGACGACGGACCCCGCTCGGCGATGGCGAGGGCACTCGAACCCACCGTCGTCTACGCCGTGCCGTTCCAGCCGGTGATCAACCTCCTCGAGGCCGATCCGCGCCTGCTGTGGAACGTCACACGCCTGCTCGCGCAACGGCTGCGGGCGATGGACGAGGCGCTCGCCGACTCCGTCTTCCTCGACGTGCCCGGCAGGACCGCGAAGCGGCTCCTCGAGCTCGCCGGCGACAGCGACGAGTTCGTGCTGCCCGTCACCCAAGAGGAGCTCGCCGGCATGGTCGGCGCCTCTCGCGAGCGGGTCAACAAGGCGCTCGCCAGCTTCGTGCGCCTCGGCTGGCTCGAACAGCGCGACCGCCGCTACATCATCCGCGAGCGCGACCGCCTGGAGCTCCGCGCCCGCTGACGTCGACGCGGCTGTCAGCGCCCGGTCAGGCCCGAAGCGCCAGATGCACGACGATGCGCTGGCGTACCGAGCCCTTCGGATGGCAAGCGAAAAGGGTGCCCGTCCGCTCCTCGGTCTGCTGAACCACGCGCTGTGCGTTGGGGTCGGTGATCTCGGTCGTCTCGACGACGTACGTGAAGCTCGCGCCATCGTTCGTGGTGACGATCACCTCGTCACCGGGTGCGAGCAGGTCCATGTCGGCGAAGTCGGCGAAGCTGCTCGTGCGGTGACCGCCGAGCACCATGTTGCCGATCTGGCCCGGCATCGCCGTGCCCGGCCAGTGTCCGGGGCCGAGGTCGAACGTCGGCAGCCGGATCCCCTCGAACATCGGGCGGTCGATGCCGATGGCGGGGATCGCGATCCGGCCGAGGGGGACCACCGGCTCGGGTGCCTCATCGTCGAGCGGCGGCGCGATCGGGCGCGGCAGCGAGACGGTGCTCGGCGTCGGCGCCACCGTCGTGGTCGGCGCGGGCTTCGGCTTCCGTGGCGGAGAAGAGGCGGCGGTCGACGACGACGCACCGCGGTCGGGTGACGACGAACGGGTCGTCGTCGGAGGCGAGGCGGGGGTCGTGACGCCGGCGTCGCTGGCCGAGGGAGTGGTGATCGCGGGCGGTTCGCCGCCCGTCGCCCCTCCGTCTGCCTCGGCGCCGCCGCATGCCGCGATCGCCAGCGAGGCGCCGAGAACGCAGAGCGCAGACCGCGCACGTCGAATGGTTTCGGCGTTCACGATCTGCGCTCTGTGTGGTTGCTGCTTGTTCAGCGGGTCTCGGGCATCGCCGTCGGTGCACCGGGACCGGTGTACGCGTCGTCGACGTTGGCGAACACCTCGGGCACGGGGTACGTGCCCAGCGCGAACAACAGGATCGCCATGTGCTGACGGTCGATCGGAAAGATCGACCCGGCAAGGGCGATCGCATCCGTCGACTCCAGCTTGCTCAGCACCGAGAGGTACGTCGCCGAAGCGATGCCCTCGAGGGTGAGTGCCAGCTGTGCAGCTCCAGTGACGTCCGTGACCATTGCGAACTGGTCATTGACGGTCTGCTCGAGGTCGGGCGGGGCCCACGTGACGGCTTCCTTGCCCGACGCCGTGAGGACACCGTTCCAGGCATCGCGGTGCGCTTCGTGTTGGGCCTTCGCGACCGTCACGTACTCGGCAACGGCCGGGGGCACCTCACCGAGGGCACCCGAGCCGGCTGCGTCGAGCGCAGCGCCGTACGTGTTGACGGCGAGCACCTCGAGCGAGGCAGCGATGGCCGCGATTGCGAGGTCACCCTCTGTCGGCGCGGCGCGGCGGCGGGGTGCCGGCGCGGCAGCGGGCGACCTGCGGGATGCAGGCGCTGCACCGGCGGCCCTGCCACCGGCTGCCACCGTCTCTGTGTTGTCCCCGTCGCCACGCATCGCGAACACCGCAGCGGCGAGTCCACCGGCGGCGACGCCGAGGATTCCTCTACGGGCAAGATGCGACTCGCCGGGTGTGACTTCCTCGATCGACGTCGTGACGTCGATCGGCTCTTCCTGTTCGGTGGTCATGAGACTGCTCCCTCCTCGGGCGGGCTCGCCAAGTTTGGCTTCTCGAATGGTTCGGGGAACGCCACGCTGCCGGCCGCTGCGGGAAGCGCAGCGAGATCGGTCGGAATGGCGATCAGCTCGGGTACTCCACCTTCGAGCAGCGCACCAACGGCACGCAACGTCGCGAGGT
>JACDGA010000393.1 GCA_013815505.1 Acidimicrobiia bacterium | reverse complement strand
TCGGCGAGGGCGTCGTTGACCTCCACCACCGTGCCAGCGACCGGCGCGTACACGTCGGACACCGACTTCGTGCTCTCGACCTCGGTGATGGTCTCGCCAGCGCCGACGGTGGCGCCAGACGCCGGGACCTGCACGAACACGACGTCGCCGAGTGCATCCTGGGCGTAGTCGGTGATCCCGATACGAACGCGGTTGGTGCCGTCCACTTTCTGGATCCACTCGTGGTCCGACGAGTAGAGGAACTGCTCGGGGACGTTCATGGGGGCAAACCGTATCAATCCCGGCGACCCGCCCGGATGCCGTCGCGGATCTGGGGGATGTAGGCGACGGCCGTGTAGTAGCTGAGCACGAGACCGGGGATGCCGACGATCCACGCCGCGAGCTGGAACTCCTGGTGACCGGGAAAGTCGCTGGCACCGAGGAGGAAGCCGGGGATGGCGAACATCAGCCAGAACGTGGCTGCCTTTCCCCAGTACGTGACGTCGAATCGCTGCATGTGGAACACGAATGTGGCGATCACCATCGCGGACGCGACGATCACCTCGCGAACGAGCACGGCGACCAGGAACCACAGCGGCGCCGCGTCGTCGATGATGGTCGCCACGATCGCCACGACGAAGAGCACTCGGTCGACCGTCGGGTCGAAGATCTTGCCGAACTCGGAGGTCTGGCTCAGCCGTCGGGCGAGCCAGCCGTCGACCCAGTCGGTGGCGCCGAGGCCACCGAGGAGCCACCCAGCTGCCGCACGGTTGTCCTGGCCGAGCAGGAGATAGAGGAACAGCGGGAGGCACAGGAGCCGCGCGAGTGTGAACAGGTTGGGCCAGGTGAGCAGGCTCGATGTCGCCGCCACCTCCTTCACGACCGGCTGGCCGACGGGCGCAGCCCCGTCAGGTGTCGAGCTCACCGGACGCGCCGGGCTCGACGGGCTCCACCAGCGAGGCGGCGCTGTTGGCGACCTTGTTGACGTCCATGCTCACGGGGTGCAGGGTCAGCAGGTCGCTGGCTGCCGGCACGAGCAGCGTCGAGAGCGACTCGATGTCCTGGTTCGCCGGATCCAGCCACTGATCCCACACCGATTCGGGCAGGATCACCGGCATCCGGTCGTGGATGGGTTCCATCGTCTCGTTGGCGCTCGTGGTGACGACGGTGGCGCTGTGCTGCCAGAGGTCCTTGCCGGCGTCCGCTGGGTCGCGCCACGCCGACCACAGGCCGGCGACGGCGAGTGGTTCTCCGTCGATGCGGCTGATGAACATCGGCTGCTTGCGCGGCTTGCCTGCCTTCGTCAGCGGTCCGTCGGGCGATCCCGCCTGCCATTCGTAGAAGCCATCCATCGGGATCAGGCAGCGGTGCTTCTTGAAGACGCCCTTGTACGCCGGCTTCTCGGCGAGGGTCTCGGAGCGGGCGTTGATCATCTTGGCGCCGATCTTGCGCTCCTTCGCCCACGACGGGATGAGCCCCCAGTGGAACGTCTGCACGTGCCGGTTGCCGGCGGCATCGGTGACGACGGCGTAGATGTCCTGGGTCGGGGCGACGTTGTAGTTGGCGCCGAGGTCCGCCGTGCCGTCCTCGAACGCCGCGCCGAAGTACTCGGCGATCTTGTCCGGGTTGCTCGACGAGACGAAACGGCCGCACATGGCGTCGATGCTACGACGACCGCACGCTGCGACGAGCCGTCCGACCTCGCGATCGGCAGCGGCGATGTCCTTGTGGAACCGCTTGCCGATCCAGATGCCACCCCCGTGCCTCCCGAGCAGGCGAGCGCTACGCCTCCGAGGGTGTGATCCCTGTGCCGGAGGCCACGGCGTTGCGGTCGGCGGCGCCATCGGGACGCATCGATGGCGGGTCGACGCCGAGGTCCCACAGTCGCTTGATGAACAGACGCCAACAGATGTACATGAAGCCGAAGAACAGCACACCGCCGATGGCTGTCCTGATGCAGACCTCCACGAAGCTGGCATCGGAGAGGTCGGCTCCCTCGACGTATTCGGGCCCGCCCCAGACCGGTTGGAACGGGGTCTTCGCGTCGAATCGGGCGTAGAGGAACCACGTGATCATGCGGCCGAGTCCGTAGAAGAAGATGCCGCGATAGATCATCAGCAGCGCATTCTCGGGAAGGTGAAGACGGCCGTGCAGCCATCCCCACGCCCGGGGGTCGGCCGGCACGATGACGTCGCGGAAGTATCGCTGTGTGAGCGCCCGCCATGCGAAGAGCAGGGTCACCAGCATCCATCCGAGATCCCAGAACGCGGCAGGTCCGCTGTAGTACGCAGCGGCGTCGCCGTAGCGGCCCTCTTGCGCTGAATGCGTCCACAGTCCGATCGTGGCCGGCTCGATGGAGAACGGGAAGAACACCATGACACCGGCGCTGTCGCCCATGTCCGTGAGCACATGCGCCCATTGGCCGATGACGACACCGATCGCCCAGCTCTTGCTCTTCGTGAGCCACAAGATGAGCACGCCGAAGAACACGCCGAACACGAACGAGTGGCTGAAGCCGAGACCGGGCCAGGCCCGGTGCACCTGGGCGGCGTTCTCACGGGCGCCGTAGACGAAGATCTTCGTGAAGAGGTCGGGGCCGAACGTGCCGAGCACGATGGCGAGGAACGACGGCTTGGTCCATCCGTCTCGGGTGAACTCCTTCTGCAGGAGGTAGTTCTCGAACTCGTGGGCAGCCCAGCTCATCGGCGGTCACGGCGGCGCACCAGCGCCCGCACGG
>JACDGA010000392.1 GCA_013815505.1 Acidimicrobiia bacterium | reverse complement strand
ACGTGCGGGTGACGACGCATTTCCCCGATCGGGCGACGATCGAGGTCCGCGAGCGTGTGCCGGTCGCCACGTTCGCCGGCGGTGACGGTCGATTCCGGGTCATCGACCGCGAGGGGCGTGTGCTCGACATCGTCGACGGTCAGCCTGCCGACTTCCTTTTCGTGCGCAGCGACGAACCGCCCAGCACGGGCCTTAGCGGCTACGCACCTCCGGGGTTCGTCGGCGCGGCGTCGATCGCGACGGCGTTCACGCCGTCCGTCGCACCCCTGGTGGAGGTCGTCGAGGTCGCGAACGACGGCTCTGACCTGCGCCTCGCGCTCACGGGCGGCACCGAGGTGCGCCTCGGAGATACCCAGAACCTCGCCGACAAGCTCGTTCGGCTCGAGACCGTGATCGACGGCCGCGTCGGTGCGCTCCCGGCGCGGATCGACGTCGCCACGAGCGACGTGACCACGTCGGAGTCCGGATGACGGCATCGGCGATCCGACATGGCTTCACGCACCGAGCGCACCGGCCAGGTCGGATTGCCGAGGGAATTGCTAGCCTTGCGCTCCGCTCGACCGGTGGGACGTCCAGCAGTCCCCAGCAGGGGAACGCTGACATGCGATCATGGTCCGTGCGCGTAACGACGACAACTGGGCTTCGGGCCAGGAGGTACCGATGATGCCGGCTTCACCACAGAACTACCTCGCCGTGATCAAGGTCATCGGCGTCGGTGGTGGCGGTGTCAACGCGGTCAACCGCATGATCGACGCCGGCCTCAAGGGCGTCGAGTTCATCGCGATCAACACCGATGCGCAGGCGTTGCTGATGAGCGACGCCGACGTCAAGCTCGACATCGGACGCGACCTCACGCGGGGACTGGGTGCCGGCAGCGACCCCGACGTCGGCCGAACAGCGGCAGAGGCGCACCACGACGAGATCGAGGAGATCATCAAGGGCGCCGACATGATCTTCATCACCGCCGGCGAGGGCGGCGGCACCGGTACAGGCGCCGCGCCCGTCATCGCCGAGGTGTCACGCGCTGCGGGAGCGTTGACCATCGGTGTCGTGACGCGCCCGTTCACGTTCGAGGGCAGGCGACGGGCCGTGCAGGCCGACAGCGGTGTGCAGCGGCTGAAGGAGAAGGTCGACACGCTCATCGTCATCCCGAACGACCGATTGCTCACCGTCGCCAACGAGAAGACGAGCGTGCTCAACGCGTTCAAGATGGCCGACGAGGTGCTGTTGCAAGGCGTCTCGGGCATCACCAACCTGATCACGACGCCGGGACTCATCAACACCGATTTCGCCGACGTGAAGGCCGTGCTCTCCCAGGCAGGGTCCGCCCTCATGGGCATCGGCCAGTCGAGCGGCGACGAGCGCGCCGTGTCGGCCGCCAAGATGGCCATCTCGAGCCCGCTGCTGGAGTCGGCGATCGACGGTGCGCGAGGCGTGCTGCTCAACATCACCGGTCCGTCGAGCATGGGGCTGTTCGAGATGAACGCGGCGGCCGAGATCATCCACGGTGTCGCCCATCCCGAGGCCAACATCATCTTCGGCACGGTGATCGACGACGAGATCGGCGATGAGGTGCGGGTCACGGTCATCGCCGCTGGTTTCGACCGCGTCGACGAGGGACTGCGGGCGGTCCCCGACGCCAGCGGCCCCGGACGCATCGCCGAGCTGTTCGGCGAGGACGCCGGACCCTCCGACCCGGTCGGTGACGACGACGACGACTTCGAGGTCCCCTCGTTCCTGCGCTGACACCGGCAGCGACTCACGTGCCGTCGGTCGAAGAGGTCCAGGTCCGACTCGCCGACGTTCGTGACCGCCTCGCCGAGCTGGGGTCGCCAGCCGTCACCGTCATCGCCGTCACGAAGGGCTTCGGCGTCGATGCGATCGTCGCCGCCCACGCAGCGGGACTCGGCGACATCGGGGAGAACTACGCCCAAGAGCTCCTCGCCAAGACCGAGACGCTGGAGCAGTTCGCCGACGTTCGCCCACGCGTGCACTTCATCGGCCACGTGCAGTCCAACAAGGTGCGCCAATTGGTCACACATGTCGATGCATGGCACACGGTCGACCGAGTGTCGCTCGTTGACGCCCTCGCACGCCGCGAGGCCACCGGTGAGGTGATGATCCAGGTGAACACGACGGGAGAGGACACGAAGTCGGGGTGCTCGCCGGCCGAACTGCCGGCGCTCGTCGACCACGCCCGCCGGGCCGGGCTGGCGCTGACGGGTCTGATGACGATGGGCCCGACGGACGGCGATCGTCCTCGCGCGGCGACGGCGTTCCGCTCGCTCCGCACGCTCGCCGACGGTGCCGGCCTCGCCTCCTGCTCGATGGGGATGTCCGCCGACTACGGCATCGCGGTCGCCGAGGGCGCCACGCACGTGCGCCTCGGGACCGTGCTGTTCGGCGAGCGTCATCGTCGCGGATGAGCGCCTGAGGTAGCCTGACCTGCGAGGAGGGACTCGATGACGGTGTGGAAAAGAACCATGGATTACCTGGGCCTTGGTCCAGATGACGCCTACGACAGTTACGACGACGGCGCCGCCGACGAGCGTGCCCCCCGTGCCGCGCGCAACGATGCCGGGCGCCGCCCTCGCGGCTACGGCGACGACGGCGTCGGCGAATCCCGTGGCCCCGCGCCTCGTCCTGCCTACCCGTCGCCCGACGGACGTGGACGTCCCGGCATCGCCGGCGATCCCACCGTCAACGTGCACTCACC
>JACDGA010000086.1 GCA_013815505.1 Acidimicrobiia bacterium | reverse complement strand
CGAGGGCGAGCAGTCACGTCAACCAGCGCAGCGGCGTGAGCGTGCGACTGTCGGTCAGCAACTACGAGGCGCTCGCCGCGAACGCGCTGCGCCGCGGTCTGCGAGGAGGTGAGCGCGACGTCGTCGCCCGCGTCGACGACCTCGACGCGCTTGCGGCGTCGACGAGCGGCAAGATCGAGATCGAGTCGTTCGACGAGGGACGCGACGGCGCGATCATCGAGAACCTGTTGAGCGGTGCCGTGCTCGCCGTCTTCCGCGAGCGCGTCCCGGCCGAGATGCTGATTGCGATCACCGACTCGTTCGACGAGGGCACGGTCGTACACACCGGCGAGCACGTCGGGTCGCGCGAGATCGCCTCATTGCTCGAGCAGATCGACGCGCTGCGGACGCCTGTTGCCACGCTCACGGGCGGCGACGAGTCGCCCGGCGCCGTCGCCAGCGCCGTCGAGTTCGTCCTCGAGGGGCTCCACCTGTCGAAGCGATTGAACAAGGACTCCGTCGGCGTCCGATCCACGTATCGCTCACGCTGAGGCGATGTCTGTCGCGCTCGGGACGACGGCGCCCGGCTCGCCCGACTGGGATCGTCGCGACGATGTGGTGGCACGCGCCGTTGCGCTCATCGCCGACGGCGTCGTCGAACGAGCCGGCGTCACGGAGCTGGCGTCGATGCTCGGCATCGGTGCGCGCCAACTGAACGAGCTCGTCGTCACCGAGCTGGGCGCGACGCCGGCGAAGATCGCCCGCGACCACCGTCGGGCGATCGTCCGCTCGGCGATCTCACGGTCGCCGACCGCCGCGCCAACCGCATCTCCGCTGCGTCTCGCGCTCGAGGCCCGCCCGCCCTACGACCCGGCGGTGACGCTCGAGTTCCTCGCCCAGCGCACCGTTCCGGGCATCGAGCACGTCGGGGGCGGTCGCTACACGCGCACGCTGTCGCTGCCTCATGGTCACGGTGTCGCCGCCGTCGAGCCGTCTGCGTCGGCGACCGGTATCGACGTCGAGCTCACGCTCGAGGATCCTCGCGACCTGACGCCTGCGGTTGCCCGCCTGCGCCGGCTGTTCGATCTCGATTCCGATCCTCAGGTCGTGGATGAGCACCTCGCCGCCGACCCGCTGCTGGCGCCGCTCGTGGCGGCGTCGCCGGGGCGACGTGTGCCGGGCACGGTCGACGTGTTCGAGACGGCGGTGCGCGCAGTCGTCGGTCAGCAGATCTCGATCGCCGGCGCCCGCACGGTCACGGGCCGCATCGTGCGCGCACTCGGCGAGCCGATCGAACGGTCACTCGCCGCCGCTGCGGCGCCGTGTGAGCTCGTGTTCCCGTCGCCAGACGCCGTGGCGGCGGCACCGCCCGACGTGTTCGCCATGCCGGGCCGCCGAAAGGCGTCGATCGTCGCGATCGGCCGAGCGGTGTTGGACGGCGACCTGCGCCTCGATGCCTCGATCTCGCGCGCCGAGCTCGCGTCGCAGCTCCTCGCGCTGCCGGGCATCGGGCCGTGGACTGCCGACTACGTCGCGATGCGCGGTCGGGGTGATCCGGACGCGTTCTTGCCGACGGATCTCGGCGTCGTGCGGGCCATCGCCGAGCTGCGAGTCGCGACGGTCGATCCGCAGCGATGGCGCCCGTGGCGTGCCTACGCGCTCCACCACCTGTGGGCCGTCCCGCACGGAGCGGTCTGACGAGCCCCGCGCGACGGGTCAGGTCTTGCTGCGGTCCTGGCGCGACTGCTCGCGACGGACGCGGGCCGCGTCCTGCTTCGCCTTGCGCTGCTCCCTGCGGCGGGCGAGCAGGGCCTGCCGATCGGGATCGTCGTCGTCGCGATGACGCTCGAACACGACGACCGGCGGCTCCTCGGCGGGCGGCAGCTTGACGTCGTCGTCGGACTTCAACAGGTCGCGGATGATCGCCGAAGCGTTGGCCTCACCGGCGACGGTGGAGGCCAGCATGATGCGGGTCTCGGCCACCCCGTGACGCTCGATGATGCCGGGCAGCACGTCTCGCAGCTCGTCGCTCGACGGGTTGTCGGCGTGGTCGCCGAGCTGCTCGATGCAGTCGGCGAGGCAGGCGTCGACGAGTACCACGGCGAGGCTCTCCATCGTGCCGTCGATGCGTCCCTCGGCGGCTGCGGTGCGCACTGAGGCCGCATCGGTGGCGCCGAGCTCGGTGAGCGCGTCGCGGTGGTCGTCGTCGAGCGCGGCGACCATCGCGTCCAACTCCTCGTCGGTTGCAGCCTGGAAGGCTCGCCCCAGCAGGCCGAGCGATTGCAGGCGCGTGCGAGTCTGGTTCACGCCGGACGAGGGTAGCGCGACAGCGGCATTCGCGAACTTTGTGCGCGCACGACGCGCAAAAAACGGCACGAGTGTGCGATTTCTGTTACAGTTACGTCACATCAGCGCGAGCGCAACGACGCACTCGTGGTGATTTTCCCAGCCCCCTTTGATCAAGGAGCGTCAACATGCGCAAGACCCTGGCACTCGCAGCCGCAGCCCTCCTCACCCTCGGCGCCGCTGCCTGCAGCGACGACGAAGAGGACAGCCCCGGTACCGGCGGTGGCGACACCACCGAGGACACCGGCGGTGGCGACACCATGATGACGACCGTCCCCGGTAGCTGAACCGCAGCGTCCCTGACGCGCACCGAACGAACGGCCCCGTTGGGGGTCGTTCGTCGCGTCTGGGCACCGGGTGCATGGCTCGTAGCATCGACGTCGTGGAACTGACCGTCGCCGCCGTCCAGATGTCGATGTCGGACGACCTCGACCACAACGTCGCCGCAGCAGAACGTCACGTCCGCACCGCCGTCGCCGCCGGCGCGCAACTCGTCCTGATACCCGAGCTGTTCGAGGGCCCGTACTTCTGCAAGGACATGGCGCCCGAGCACTTCGACCGCGCCCGCCCGCTCGAAGGCCACCCCACGGTCGAGCACTTCCGTGCCGTCGCACGCGAGCTGGACGTCGTGCTCCCGCTCAGCGTGTACGAACGGGCCAACAACGCCACGTTCAACTCGCTCGTCATGGTCGACGCCGACGGCACCGTGCTCGGCACGTACCGCAAGAGCCACATCCCCGACGGCCCCGGGTACACCGAGAAGTACTACTTCAACCCCGGCGACACCGGGTTCCAGGTGTGGCACACCCGCCACGCCGTCGTCGGCGCCGCGATCTGCTGGGACCAGTGGTTCCCCGAGTCGGCTCGGGCGATGGCGCTCATGGGCGCAGAGGTGCTCTGCTATCCCACGGCGATCGGCAGTGAGCCGCCCGATCCCCAATGGGACTCGAGCGGGCACTGGCAGCGCGTCATGCAGGGCCACGCCGGCGCCAACCTCACGCCGCTCGTCGCCGCCAACCGCATCGGTCACGAGGTCGGCACGACCACGGAGATCACGTTCTACGGGTCGTCGTTCATCTGTGACAACACGGGCGCCAAGGTGGCAGAGGCGGGGCGCGAGCGCGACGAGGTGATCACGGCGACGTTCGACCTCGACGAGCTGCGCCGTACGCGTCACTCATGGGGTCTGTTCCGCGACCGGCGGCCCGATCTCTACGGGCCGCTGCTCACATTCGACGGCACCACCCACGCGGGCGGCGCACCGACGTGAGGATGCCGGCCGAGACCGGCGAGCACGAGCGCACGCTGATGTGTTGGCCGGCACGCGACGATCTGTACGGCGAGCTGATGGTCGGCGCCCGACGCGCCCACGCCGAGTTGGCGACCTTCATCGCCTCGTTCGAGCCCGTCACGATGATCGCCTCACCGCAGCACGCCGAGGACGCTGTTGCTCAGTGCGGTCCCGGCGTCGACGTCGTCGAGATCCCCATCGACGACTCCTGGGCGCGCGACTCCGGCCCGATCTACGTCATCGACGACGACGGTGGCCGCACGGCGCTCGACTTCAGGTTCAACGGATGGGGCGGCAAGTTCGAGCCGTGGGACGACGACGACGCCCTCGCCGGCCGGTGGGCGCGCCACGCCGGGCACGCCGTCCGGCGCGTCGAGATGGTGCTCGAAGGCGGCGCCATCGCCGTCGACGGCGGGGGCACGCTCGTCACCACCGAGCAGTGCCTGCTCCACCCGAACCGCAACCCCGACATGACCCGCACCGAGATCGAAGCGGTGCTGACGGGCGAGCTCGGCGTGTCCCGCATCGTGTGGCTCCCCGTCGGGCTCGCACTCGACGACGACACCGACGGCCACGTCGACAACATCGCCGCCTTCCCCCGTGCAGGGGTGCTGCTGATGCAGGGATGCGACGACGAGCGAGAGGACGACTGGCTGCGCTGCGACGTCAACGTGCGGACCGCACGGGACGCGCCCGACGCCGCAGGGACGCCGCTCGACGTCGTCGTGGTGCCGACGCTACCGTTCACCGAGATCGGCGGCCGCCGCGTCGCCGTGCCGTACCTCAACGCCTACGCCGGTAACGGGTTCGTTGCGGTGCCCGTGTGCGGGCATGCCGCCGACGACGAGATGGTCGCCCTCATCGCCGAGCAGTACCCGGGTCGCACGGTCACGGCGCTCGACGTCGGCGCCGTCCTCGCCTACGGCGGCGGCGGCATCCACTGCATCACCCAGCAGGTCCCTGCGCTGTAGGTCTCTGGGCTGCAGGGCGGCTGATACCGTTCCCGCTCGCACAGGGGGTGAACGATGGATGACGTGTCGACGCAGGCGGCGACCGACCAGCCAACGATCGAACAGGCGACGATGGCCGGCCTGGCGCGGTTGGCGGCCGAGCGCTACCCGACGGAGGTGGCGGCGAAGCACCTCGCTGACGGCGAGTGGCTCGACATCACGTACGCCGAGCTGTGGGACGTCGTCCAGGCGCTCGCGCTCGGGCTCGTCACACTCGACGTACAGGTGGGCGACCGGGTCGCGATCCTCGTCAACACGCGCGTCGAGTTCATGGTGGCCGACCTCGCGGCGTCGACGGTGGGGGCCATCGTCGTGCCCGTCTACCCGACCAACTCGTCCGACGAGTGCGAGTGGGTGGTCGGCGACTCCGGGGCGAAGGTGATCATCTGTGAGGACGCGGCGCAGGTGGCGAAGATCGACGAGGTCCGCTCGGGTCTCCCCGCCCTCGAACATGTCCTGATCATCGAGGGCGAGGCCGACGGCGCCGTGCCCGTCGCCGACATCGCCGAGCGCGGCCGCAGCGGCGGCGACGCGAGCGAGCTCGACCGCCGTACTGCGCAGGTGAGCGGCGACGACGCCTGCCTCATCATCTACACGTCGGGCACCACGGGACGCCCGAAAGGCGTCGTGCTCACGAACAAGGGCTTCGCCGCCGGTCGCCGCTCGGCAGCCGAGATGGGTCTGTTCGGCAGCGGCGACGTCATCTACCTGTTTCTCCCGCTGGCGCACGTCTTCGCCCAGATCATCATGACCGACGGACTGGAGATGGGGGCGACGATCGCCTTCTGGGGTGGCGATGCGGCGAAGATCGTGCCCGAGCTCGGTCAGGTCTCACCCACCGTGCTGCCGTCGGTGCCACGGATCTTCGAGAAGGTCTACGCGATGGCGATGGGGCTCGTTCCCGACGGCGAGCGTGAGCGCGTCGAGCAGGCGGTGCAGCTCGGCATCAAGGTGCGCCGCGCCGATCGGGTGGGAGAAGCCGTGTCCGACGACGAGCGTGCCGCGTTCGAGGCCGCCGACACAGCGATGTTCTCGCTCGTGCGTGGCATCTTCGGTGGCCGGGTGAAGATGGCCATCTCCGGCGCCGCTCCCATCGCCCCCGAGATCCTCGAGTTCTTCTATGCCGCCGGCGTCCCGGTGTTCGAGGGTTGGGGCATGACCGAGACGACGGCGATCGGCACGCTCAACCTTCCCGACGAGTTCCGCTTCGGCACGATCGGCCAACCCGTCGCCGGCGCCGACGTGCGCATCGCGCAGGACGGCGAGATCGAGATCGGCGGCGAGATCTTGATGCGCGAGTATTGGAACAACCCGGACGCCACCGCAAGCACGATGACTGACGACGGCTATCTCCGCACCGGCGATCTCGGGTCGATCGACGAGGACGGCTACGTCTCGATCACGGGTCGCAAGAAGGACATCATCATCACGGCGGGCGGCAAGAACTTGACGCCGGCCAACCTGGAGGGCGACCTGCGCAGGTCGCGCTTCGTCTCGCAGGCGGTCATGTACGGGGATCGCAAGCCGTACCCGGTGGCGCTCATCACGTTGGATGCCGAGACGGTCGTGCCGTGGGCGGACTCGAACGGGCTCCCCACCGAGATCGCCGAGCTCGCCGAGCACGAGGAGATGAAGTCCGTGATCCAGGCCGAGCTCGACGATGCCAACTCGCGCTACGCCAAGGTCGAGCAGATCAAGCGGTTCAAGATCCTCGACCACGACTTCACGGTCGAGTCGGGCGAGCTGACGCCGTCCTTGAAGCTGAAGCGCAACGTCGTGTACGACAACTACTCCGACGCGTTCGACGACCTCTACTCCTAATCGCTCACCAGTTCGCCGTCTGCAACAGGTCGGCGTGACGGGCCGCGCGCAGTGCGGTGCCCCACCATGCGAGGTCGTCGAGCAGCACGGTCATCCCCTGTGCCGCCGACGTCGGCTCGCTCGGCTGGCCGTCGTCGGTGAAGCCGTTCCACGGGCCGTGGAAGCTGACGGTGTCGCGGACGCCGACGGCGTGCAGCTCGGCGAAGACCTGGCGCAGGTGTTCGACGGCTCGCAGTCCGCCCGAGAGCCCGCCATAGGAGACGAACGCGACAGGCTTGCGGCGCCACTCGGCTCCTGCGAGGTCGATGGCGTGCTTCAACGACGCGGGGGCGCTGTGGTTGTACTCAGGAGTGACGACCACGAAGGCGTCGGCCTCGTCGAGCCGGCGGCGGTAGGCCGTCAGGTGCTCGTCGGCCTCCATCGGGAACACGGCCGGCAGCCCGACGTCGGCAAGGTCGATGAGGTCGACGGTGAAGCCGTCGCGTTCAGCGATCTGTCCGACCGCCCACTCGGCGACGATATGGCCGCGGCGGCCCTGGCGGGTACTGCCGATGATGACGGCGAGGTGGAGCGGATCAGCGTTCACGAGGGCCTCCTCGAGGTGGTGGGGGTGACGCCTCAACGAACGTATGAGTTCAAGTGCTCTTGAAGGCAACCTCGCACTCTCGTGACACGTGGCACAGCGCGAGGTGGTTCAGGTACAGCTGTAGCTCGGTCGACACCCCGTACGGCGATCGACGGGCAATGGTGCGCCGCTGGCATAATCATGCCATGACGACAGCGATGCGCCAGCGCGTCTCGGGCCTCGACGAGCGGACGTCAGGCTGGGTGATCGGCGGCGCACGGATCCTCGCCGGTTTGCTGTGGCTCGCCAACCTGCACTGGAAGGTGCCACCGGCATTCGGCGAGGACAACGGCGGTGGCCTCTTCAAGTACTCCGAATCGGTCACCCGGAACTCTCCGTTCGCGCCGTTCAC
>JACDGA010000085.1 GCA_013815505.1 Acidimicrobiia bacterium | reverse complement strand
CCACCGCCTCCTCCGCCGCCACCTGCTCCACCTGCTCCTCCTGCTCCTCCGCCGCCAGCGCCACCTGCTCCTCCGCCGCCAGCGCCACCTGCTCCTCCGCCGCCTGCTCCACCGCCGCCTCCACCCGATGATGACGACGACGACGACGATGACGGCGGCGGCGGCGATGACGACGAGGGAGACGACGACGGCGATGACTGAGCCGCCGATTCGCCGGTGGCGATCGGCGATGCGGCGACGGGCGTCCAGCATCCGCGTCCGCATCGTCCTCGGCTACCTCGTGTTGCTGACGACGGCGTTGACGGTCGCCGTGGTCGTGACGCGCCAAGTGCAGATCAATCGCGTCGAGCGCGACATCGAGCGCGAGCAGGCTCAGGAGGTCGAGGAGATCTCCTTGCTCGCCGGCGACGGCCGCAATCCGGACACGGGCGAGCCCTTCGGCAACGACGTCGCAGCCATCTTCGACGTCTTCCTCGACCGCAACATCCCGCTCGACGACGAGGACTACTACACGCTCGTCGACGGGCAGGAGTACGAGCCGTCGAAACTCGCTCCCGACCTCTACGCCGTCGCCGAGCTGATGGAGGTGTGGCGAGCGGTCGACGAGTCGACGATCACCCGTCTCGAGACCGAGTTCGGCGAGGTGTGGTCACTCGCCGTCCCGGTCACCGATGGTGACGGCAACGTGCTCGGCGTCTTTGCGGTCGTCAGCTTTCCCGACGACGACCAGTCTGAGGTCGACCAGGTAATTCGGGTGATCATCTTCGCCAGCGTCATCGTGCTGATGATCACGTCAGTTCTCGCCTGGTCGCTCGCTGGGCGCGTGCTACGGCCGGTGCGAGAACTCACTGCGACGGCACGAGGCATCACAGACTCGGATCTCTCCGGTCGCATCCCCACAGTCGGCCACGACGAGTTGGCCGAGTTGGGCACCACGTTCAACGCGATGGTCGACCGGCTCGAGCTCGGCTTCCAGTCGCAGCGCGACTTCCTCGACGACGTCGCGCATGAGTTGCGTACCCCGATCACCATCGCCCGTGGCCATCTCGAGGTGTTCGGCGACGATCCGGTCGAGCGGGCGGAGACGGTCGACGTCGTGTCCGACGAGCTCGACCGCATGAGCCGGTACGTGTCCGAGCTGCTGCTGCTCGCCAAGTCCGAGCGGACCGACTTCTTGACGCTCGGACCCGTCGATCTCGGCGATCTGGCGGGCACGCTGATGCAGCGCGTCACTGCGCTCGCGCCCCGGCGATGGACGCTCGATCATGCGCCGACTCCCGGCACGGTGGCGGTCGTCGCCGATCAGGAGCGGCTCGAGCAGGCGATCGTGAACCTCGCCGCCAACGCCGTCCAGCACAGCGCCGACGGCGACGAGATCGGGATCGGTATCGGGGTGCAGCCACACGGTCGCTGGTACCGACTGTCCGTGCGCGACACCGGCGAGGGCATCGATCCCGACGTCGTGCCGACGCTGTTCCGCCGCTACTCGCGTGGCGCGTCCAACCGGACGAGTCGGCCAGAGGGGATGGGGATCGGCCTCTCGATCGTCGATGCCATTGCCCGCGCCCACCGCGGCATGGCGAGCGCAGCGAGCGCCCCGGGGCACGGCGCAACGGTGACCCTCACGCTGCCGTCCGATCCCGACTCGACCGAACCCGGCGAGCTACCTCCTCCCGACGGAGACATGACCACATGACACGAATCCTCATTGCCGAGGACGAGTTCCGCATCGTCGCCTTCCTCGAGAAGGGACTCCGGGCGGCCGGCTACTCCACCGTTGCCGTCGCGTCCGGGCGCGATGCCGCTGCGCTCGCACGTGACGACTCGTTCGACTTCATGATTCTCGACCTCGGGCTGCCGGACCTCGACGGCCAGCGCGTGCTGTCGACGATCCGCGATCGTGGCGAGCGGCTGCCGGTGCTCATCCTCACCGCACGTGACGGTGTCGAGGACACGGTGCGCAGCCTCGAGGGTGGCGCCGACGATTACATGACCAAGCCGTTCCGGTTCGAGGAGCTGCTCGCTCGGGTGCGGCTGCGCCTGCGAGACGAGAACGACGCAGAGACGACCGTGCTCACCGCAGGCAGCATCACGCTCGATCTGCGGACCCGGCGGGCGTCGACCGACGGCGGCACGATCGAGCTGACGGCTCGCGAGTTCGCGCTGCTGGAGACATTCATCCGCCATCGCGGCCAGGTGCTCTCGCGCGAGCAGCTGCTGTCGCACGTGTGGGGCTACGACTTCGATCCCAACTCCAACGTCGTCGACGTGTACGTCAGGTATTTGCGTCGCAAGCTTGGCGACGACGCGATCGAGACCGCTCGCGGCATGGGGTACCGGCTCGCCGAGTGACGAGCGCGTGCCGAGCGGGTGACGGGCGACTGCGAGCGAACGGCAGCACGACGCGACGAAGGGGCCGCACTGGCGGGAGTGCGGCCCCTTCGTCGGGCGTGGGCGCTGGGCGCTGGGCGGCCTCAGCTCAGAGCCTGCGGCATTGATCTTCCTTGTTGCCGCCGACGACGTTGCCGCCGCCGGTGGGTGCTGGGCGGTTCTCCTTGCACTGCAGGTTTCCGTCGATGCGGTTGCGCGTGACGGTCTGGGTCCCGTTGTTCGTGAACAGCTGGACGTCCTGGCCGACGACGTTGCGGCGCAGCGTGGCGCTGCCCCCCTGCTTCAGCTGGATGCTGCCCCCGACGCGGGCGCCGATGACGGCGACGTGGCGGTGGTTCTCGGCCTGTACGTTGCCGATCACGCGGATGTTCTCGGCGAACAACTTCGCGTTGCGTTCCACTTTGACGGTGCCCTGCACGCTGGTGCCCTGCAAGCGGCACGTCGCGCCGCTCGGGACGCGCAGGTTGTCGACGGTGCGTGCACCGATCGTCCCGCGACAGGTGCGCTCCTCTGCTGATGCTGTGCCGGGTGCGGCGGTGACGCCAACGACCAGACTTGCGACACTGAGACTGAGTACGGTCAGCACTCGCTTCACGATGATCCTCCGATCGTCGATGTCGGCGTGGATGTCACGTCGACAAGACGATCATGGGCTCACGCGATGAGCACGGTGTGAGGGCCCAGTGAGAACCCTCTCATGGGCGGGATTCGTCCCACAACGCAGTCCGGGCGGGATCCCTTCCAGCAGTTGGAAGAGATCCCGCCCAGAGGGTTCGGTGCGGCGCGACGTGCGCTGCTGGACTCAGTTGAGCTCGACGGTGGCGCCGGCCGCTTCGAGCTTGGCCTTGGCCGCGTCGGCGGCGTCCTTGGTGACCTTCTCGAGCACGGGCTTCGGGGCCGAGTCGACGAGGTCCTTGGCCTCCTTGAGACCGAGGCTCGTGAGCTCGCGCACCGCCTTGATGACGGGGATCTTCTGCCCGCCTGGCGACGTGAGGACGACATCGAACTCGTCCTTCTCCTCTTCGGCCTCCTCGCCGCCACCGGCCGGGGCGCCGCCAGCGGCGGCGACAGCGACAGGAGCGGCAGCGGTGACGCCGAACTTCTCCTCGAACGCGTCGAGAAGCTCCTTCAGCTCGATGACGGTGAGGTTGGAGATGGAATCGAGGATCTCTTCGGTCTTCGACATGGTGATCGTTGCTCCTTCGGAACTGTGAACTGTGAACGTGTGTTGATGGTTGGGGTGCAGATCAGGCTGCGGCCTGTTCCTGCTGTTCGATCAGGGCCTTGAGGCCGTAGGCGAGGTTGCGCGGCAGCGCCTGCAACAGGCCGGCCGTCTTGACCAGCGGCGCTTGCAGTCCGCCGGCGAGCCGGGCAAGCAGCTCCTCACGTGAGGACATGCTCGCCAACGTCTTCAGGTCGTCGGCCGTCAGCACGTTGCCGTCGAGCATGCCGCCTTTCAGCACCACCAGCGGGTTGCGCTTGGCGATGTCGGCCAGCGCCTTCGCTGCGGCAACGGAATCCTCACCGGCAAAGGTCAGGGCAACAGGTCCGTCGAGCAGAGGCTCGAGATCACCGAGTCCTGCCTGGCGGATGGCGAGGGTGGCCAGCGTGTTCTTGTAGATCTTGTGCTGGGCACCGGCTTCGCGGAGTGCGCTGCGCAGATCGGCCATCTGGCCCACCGTCGCGCCGCGGTACTCGCTGACGTAGACCGCGCCGGCCTCGGCCAGCTTGCCGTTGATCTCTTCGACCACGGCGACCTTGTCGGCCCGCGGTTCGCGAGCGAACGGGTTGGCGTCGTCGGCGACGACCTCGTCAGTCGTCGTGTCGTCGTTCGTCATGTGGTGTACACCTCCTCTCGCTCAACTCGTGGCGCTCGCATGGCGAACACCTCGAGGAGCGACACGACGTCAGCGACGGCGTGCGTTCGGGGCATACACCTGCGCTGGCGGCAGCGAACTGCCATTACCGGTCTGGAACGACCAACCAACGGTCTCGGGCGAGCAACGTATGTGAACGATGAAGGCTAGCGCCGTCAGTCAGGGTCGGGACGAAGGCGTCCGGTGTCGACGCGCACGCCGGGACCCATCGTCGACGACAGCGTGATCTTGCGCATGTAGCGACCCTTCGCCGACGCCGGGCGGGCACGCTGCAGCTCGTCGATGAAGGCGCGGAAGTTGCGCTCGAGCGCGTCGGGCTCGAAGCTCGCCTTGCCGAGTTGCATGTGGATGTTGCCGTAGCGGTCGGTGCGGTACTCCACCTTGCCGCCCTTGAACTCCTCGACAGCGCGACCGACATCATTCGTGACCGTGCCCGTCTTCGGGTTGGGCATCAGCCCACGTGGGCCGAGCACGCGGCCGAGACGGCCGACGAGCGGCATCATGTCCGGCGTGGCGATGGCGACGTCGAAGTCGAACTTGCCCGACTCGATCTGCGCTGCGAGGTCGTCGGCGCCGACCTGGTCGGCGCCCGCCTCGCGTGCCTGCACGGCAGCGTCACCGGCAGCGAACACGGCGACGCGGACGTCCTTGCCGGTGCCCGACGGCAGCGCCACAGTGCCACGCACCATCTGATCGGCCTTGCGCGGATCGACGCCGAGCCGGACCGCCACGTCGACGGTCTCGTCGAACTTGGCCGACGCCATCGACTTGACGAGGCCAAGCGCTTCGACGGGCCCGTAGAACGAGTCGCGGTCGAACTGCATCTGCGCGTTCGCGTACTTCTTCCCTGACATTGTCTGTCTCCCTCAGTGGTGATGACCCCCGGGCGAGGTACTCCCGGGTGGATCGTTGATGGATGGGTGGTTGGACGGCAGACCAGCTTACCGACTCAACATGGCGAGACGCCGAAGCGCAGCGGCGGCGACGAGCTCGTCAGGCAAGGCGAGCGGCTTCGCCGTGAGCCGAGCTCAGCGTTTACGTGACGGCGATGCCCATCGACCGGGCCGTGCCACGAACCTGCTGCTTGGCAGCCTCGAGGTCGTAGGCGTTGAGGTCGGGCATCTTGATCTTGGCGATCTCTTCGACGTCGGCTTCGGTGACGCGCCCGGCGAGCTGCTTGCCCGGCTCGGTGGCGGCCTTGTCGAGACCCGCCTTCTGGCGCAGCAGCACCGGCGTCGGCGGTGTCTTGAGGATGAACTGGAACGTGCGGTCCTCGTAGATCGTGATCTCAACAGGGACGATTGTGCCGACCTGAGACTCGGTGGCGGCGTTGTACGCCTTCACGAAGTCCATGATGGCCACGCCGTGCGGACCGAGCGCGGTGCCGACCGGGGGCGCAGGGCTCGCCTTGCCTGCTGGGATCTGCACCTTGACGATCGCAGCGACCTTCTTCTTTGCCATGAATGTTCTTTCTTGTGCGGAGTGGCTCGGCGTCTAGAGCTTGGCGACCTGGCCGAAGTCCATCTCGACGAGGGTCTCGCGACCAAAGATGTTGACGAGCACCTTCATCTTGAGGTGATCGGCGTTGATCTCGGCGATCTCGCCGGAGAAGTCGGCGAACGGGCCTTCCCTGACCCGCACGCTCTCGCCGACATCGAAATCGAGCTTCGGCTTGCGTCGTGCCTGACGTTCCGGATCGGTGGCCTTCGCCGAGAGGAAGTTGCGCACGTCCTTGCGCGCCAGCGGCGTCGGCTTCTGACCTGGGCGGCTCTGACCGACGAACCCGGTGACGCCGGGTGTGTTGCGGATGCAATACCACGACTCGTCGTCCATGCGGGCACGGACGAGCAGGTACCCGGGGAAGACCTTGCGCTGCACCGTCTGCTTGCGGCCGTTGCGGAACTCGTCGACCTCTTCCATCGGGATGACGACCTCGAAGATGCGGTCTTCCATGTTCATCGAGTCGATGCGCGACTGGAGGTTGGCGGTGACCTTCTTCTCGTAGCCCGACTGGGTGTGCACGACGAACCACTCGCCGGGGCGAGTCCAGGGATCGTCCTCGGGGATCTCGTCTTCGATGAGGGCGTCGGCATCGACGGTCTCACCGTCGGCAACCGGCTCGGCGTCGGCTTGCGTGTCTGCCTCAGCGGGCGCGTCGGTCTCCGTGTCGTCGGTCTCCGTGTCGTCAGCCGTCTCGACCCTCTCCGCCGTCTCGACCCTCTCAGCCGTCTCGACCCTCTCAGCCACCTCGGCCATCTCGGCCTCGTCGCTCTCGGGCGCCGGCGCAGCCTCGTCGGCCAGCTCGGTGTCGGTGCGCTCGTCGCTCATTCGTACATCCAACCTGCGAAGAAGGCGAACAGGAAGTCGAACCCGCCGACGATGGCCGTGTACACGATGACCGTGACGATGACGATCATCGAGTAGCGAACGATCTCCGGACGCTTCGGCCAGGCGACCTTGCGCATCTCGTCGCGCACCTCACGCAGGTATTGCGGCGGGCTGACGCGCTCGTGCTTGTGCTGGGCCGGCTGGGTGCGCGGCGTGCGCGTCGGCGCGCCCTTCTCGTCGAGGGCGCCCATGCGCCGCAATCGGCGCTTCTGCTCGCGGTTCAGGTCATCAAGCGACATGTGGTGTCCGTTGGGAGGGGATTGGGCAGGGCAGGAGGGATTCGAACCCCCGACCGTCGGTTTTGGAGACCGATGCTCTAGCCAGCTGAGCTACTGCCCTCGGGTGGGAGCCGCCAGGCTACCAGCGCGCCAGCGGCCTCGACGGCCGTCAGCCGCCGCCGATCGCGTCGTTCAGGGGTGGTCTCCCGCTTCGGCACGTCGGCGCCTCCAGGCGCTTCGACGGCCGCAACTAGCTAGCGGGTTTCTTTGTGCAGCGTGTGGGTGCGCTCGTGGGCGCAGTACTTCTTCATCTCGAGGCGCTCGCGATCGTTGATCTTCGACTTCATCGTGATGTAGTTGCGCCGCTTGCACTCGGTGCACTCGAGGGTGACCTTCACCCGCTTGTCGCTCTTGCCCATGTCTCGCTCCCGTTACTTGATGATCTTGGTGACGCGGCCGGCGCCGACGGTGCGTCCGCCTTCGCGGATCGCGAAGCGGAGTCCTTCGTCCATCGCGATCGGCTTACCCAACTCGACGGTCATCGTCACGTTGTCACCGGG
>JACDGA010000391.1 GCA_013815505.1 Acidimicrobiia bacterium | reverse complement strand
TTCGACAGCGGTTCGTCGAACAGGAACACGTCGGGGCGGCAGGCGATCGCTCTCGCCAGCGCGACGCGCTGCTGCTGGCCACCTGAGAGCTGGCTCGGCCGGCGCTCCATCAACTCGTCGAGCGAGAGGCTCGCCCCGGCGGCATCGGCCTCGTCGCTGCGTTGCTGCTTGGCGACCTTCTTCACCTTCAGCGGGTAGGCGATGTTCTCGCGCACCGTCATGTGTGGGTAGAGCGCGTAGTCCTGGAAGACCATCGCCACGTTGCGGTCACCGGGCGACAGGTCCGTGACGTCACGGTCGCCGATCCGGATCTGACCCGACGTCGCCGGCTCGAGCCCTGCGATGGTTCGCAACAGCGTGGTCTTGCCGCAACCCGACGGACCGAGCAGGGCGAAGAACTCGCCGTCCTCGATCGTCAGATCGAGGGCGTTCAAGGCAGTGACGCCGCCGGCGAACTCCTTGGTGATCCCGGCGATCTCGATACCAGGCATCAGCGCTTGATCCCTCCGTGGAAGCGAAAGCCGTAGCGGCGGTTGACGAAGATGTAGAGCACGAGGATCGGAATCGTGTAGAGCATCGAGAAGGCGGAGATCAATCGCAGGTTCGGTTGACCACCCTCGGTGTAGAAGCTGTACATCAGCACCGCCGCCGGTGACTTCGACGGAGTCCGCAGCAGGATGAACGGCAGCAGGAAGTTCCCCCACACCTGGACCGCCGTCCACACGGCAATGACGGCGAGCCCGGGCCGGACGACGGGGAAGACGACGTCGCGAAGGGCTTGGAACGTCGAGGCGCCGAACACCCGTGCCGACTCTTCGTAGCTGCGGGGGATGGAGTCGGTGAAGTCCTTGAGGATGAAGATCGACGCCGGCAGCATGCCGCCCGCCAGCGCCAGCGTGACACCGGAGAACGAGTCGATGAGGTTGAGGCCGAAGATCAGCAAGTAGAGCGGCACGATCGCCGCCGCCCCCGTGATCACCGACGACAACAGGAGCAGCATGTACAGGAACAGGTTGCGTCCCGGGAAGTGGATGCGGCTGAGGACATAGGCAGCCGGCGCACCGACGAGCAGGACGAGCCCGACGACGCCGCCGACGAGCAGCAGCGAGTTGCCGAGCGACCGCAGCACTTGCGGGTTGTCGAAGAGGTCGCTGAAGTTGGCGAGCGTCGGTGGTCTCGGCACGGCGGCGGAGAGACTCGGTGATTCGTCGAACGGGGCGAACAGCAGCCACACGAGCGGCAGCGCGAAGAATGCCCCGACGAGCGAGGCGAAGCCGGCAAACAGCACCCGGTGGACGAACGGCTTCACGCCTGGCTCCGTCCGGCTCGGAGGTAGCCGAGTGCAAGGACGAGGTTGATGGCGAGCATGATCGCCGAGATCGCCGCGCCGTAGCCGATCTCGGAGAAGCGGATCGCCTCTCGATAGATGTACACGGGGAGCACCTCGGTTGCGTCCCCTGGTCCGCCGCCCGTGAGCAAGAACGGGCCGAAGTCGTTGAACGTCCACAGGCTGATCAGCAGCAGGTTCGTGAGGATGTACCCCTTGATCGAGGGCAGCACCACACCGGTCAGCTGCTGGCGGACCGACGCACCGGCGAGCTGGCTCGTCTCCAAGTACGAGGGTGGCAGCGAGTTCAGTGCAGCGCCGAAGAGCAGCATCGAGAAGGCGGTGCCGCGCCAGGTGTTGAAGACGACGATCGACAGCATCGGGCGGTCGAGCAGCCACTCCGTGTCGCCGAGGCCCAGCGGACCGAGGATGGCGTTGAGCGTCCCGGACTCTCCGTCGAGGAAGGCGATCCACAAGAAGGCGACGACCGAACCGGGCACGATCCACGCCACGACGACGAGCAACTCCAGCGCCCTGCGGACCCAGCTCTGCCAGTTGCGGAACGTCCACGCCAGCATGAACCCGAGCACGGCCTGGCCGATGATCGCCGACCCGAAGACGAACGTGACCGTGACCTTCAGCGAGTTCCAGAAGCTCCTGTCGTCGAGGGCGTTGCGGTAGTTCTCGAGCCCGACGTACTGAGGGTTGGCCGCCTCGATACCGGTGAGCCGTCGATCGGTGAGCCCGAGGTAGAGCGTCCACAGCGCCGGGACGACGAGGAACACGGTGATGACCGTGGCGGCGGGCAGCACCAGTGCGCCCGCGCCGCGGCTCCCGACGAGGTCGCCGCCGGAGTTTCGCCGACGGCGACCGCGAACGGTGGCGGTCACGTTCAGGCGTTCCTCCGTGGAAACTCGCTCATGCTGAGCCGTTTCCTCTGTGGGGGCTGCGCCCCCACACCCCGTCGCCGTGCGATTCGCTGGCGCTCGTTCGCCCGGGCGGCTTCGCTCACGCTCAGCCGCCGTTGACGGCGTCGTCCCCGACGATCCGCTCCAATGCCGACTGGTAGTCCGCCGCCGCATCGTCGGCCGACGTGCCGGTCACGACCGCCTCGCTCGCCTCCTGCATGGCGACCGAGACTTGCGGGTACTGGGCAAGACCCGGCCGGTAGTGGGTCACGGGCAGCACGTCCTCGGCGATGTACTTCAGCATCGGGTCGACATCGAGGATCTCGGCGTTGACGTCCTCGCGCTGGGTGATCTTCGGCGTATCGCCGGCGCCCTGGGTGACCGACTCCTTCGAGTTCATGAACTTCAGCAGCTCCCACGCCATCTCCGCGTTCTCCGAGTTCGGGTTGACGAGGAAGCCGCCGCCGCCCGACATCGACGCCGCGTCGTTGCCGCCGAGCGC
>JACDGA010000084.1 GCA_013815505.1 Acidimicrobiia bacterium | reverse complement strand
ACCCGGGCGGCGTCGCCCTCCGCTTCGCGCGCGTCCGTCGCTATCGGCCCGACAAGCGCCCCGACGAGGCCGACACGATCGCCGACGTGCAGACGCTCGGACGCCACGAGTGACTTGTCAGGTGGTCAGATCAAGACCAGAACGGTCACATGATGACGGTGTCGGTGTCCGAGCTCAAGGCGCGCCTGTCCGAGTACCTTCGCACGGTGCGTCGCGGGGGTGAGGTGCAGATCCTCGATCGCGGCACGCCGATTGCCCGGCTGACTGGGATGCAGGGGGCGCCCACCGATGCTGGTGCGCTTCGTCAGCGGTTGATCAGCGCCGGTGTCGTGCGGTCGGGCAGCGGTGACTCGTCGAAGGTGCTCGACGACGAACCGATTCAACTCGGCACGAGCCTGCTCGTGTAGGCGACCTCGTCCCGGTTCCGCGGCGGGGCGCGGTAGCGTCGGCGCCCGGCATGGCGACGCTCCGATTCAGCTTCGGCACGATGGGGTCGGGGAAGAGCACGCTGGCACTGCAGATCCACCACAATCTCTCGACGCGAGAGCTCTACGGGCTCGTGCTCACCGTCTTCGATCGGCACGGCCACCAGATCACGAGCCGGCTCGGCGTCGCGGCGCCGGCGATCGAGGTCGCCGGCGACGTCGACCTGCACGCCCTTGCCGTGTCGCACTGGCCGATCCACTACATGGTCTGCGACGAGGTGCAGTTCTACACGGCCGCGCAGTGCGAGCAGCTCGCGAGGGTCGTCGACGAGCTCGATGTCGACGTGTACGCCTTCGGCCTGCTGAGTGACTTCCGCGGGCTGTTGTTCGACGGCACGAAGCGGATGCTGGAGCTCGCCGACGAGCGGGTCCCGCTGCAGGTCGAGGCACGCTGCTGGTGCGGTGCGCGGGCGACGCACAACGCCCGTGTCGTCAACGGCGAGGTCGTGTACGAGGGCGATGTCGTGATGGTCGGCGACACCAACGACCCCGACGCCACGCTGTTCGGCGACGCGGTGCGCTACGAGCTGCTCTGCCGACGCCACTACCAGCTCGGCGACCTCGGGCGCTGAGGGCGGCGGTCAGGAACCGGTCACGGCCGGGGCGCAGCGCCCGGTGGCGAGAACGGCTGCTGCGTCGTGGGCTGCTGCGCCGTCGCCTGCTCGCCCGTCGTGGAGCTCGCCGACGGCTGCGTGCTCGTTCGCGTCCGCGTCGGGGTCGTCGTCGTGCCCTGGGGCAGCAGCAGCACGGCGGCGGCCACAGGCAGGCCGGCGAGCACGCCGACGAGACGCGCCCAGCGATCATCGAACCGGTCGTCGGTGGCAAGCGAGATGGCGAGCGCCACGACGAGGAGCGCGGCGGCACCAGCCGTGACCTTTGCCGCCATCAGGAGCAGCTTGGCCTGCGCGTCATCGAACGAGATCTGGGATAGCACGACGACAGCGACGAGCGCGGCGAGCAGCACGAGCCCGACGAACACAGGGTTCGCCAGCGCCTCGAGCTGGTAGAGACGGTCACGCTTCGCCACCTCTTCGCCCTCGACGCCGAGCGTCAGCGCGCCGATCACCCTGGCGATGCCGTACACCTCGTAGCCGGCGAGGGCCAAAAATCCGACGAGCGTGAGCTTCTGACCGTGTTGTGTGTCCACGAGCCAGCAGTGTGGCACGTCGACGCCGTGGAGGTGCGCACCCTGTGGCGGTCCTGGCCAGTGGCGACCGCGCGGTACCCCGGCGGTATCGTGACGCCATGCCCGAAGCCGTGATCGTCGCCACCGCACGCAGCCCCATCGGGCGAGCAGGGAAGGGATCGCTCGTCGATCTTCGCCCTGACGACATGTCGGCCCAGATCGTCAAGGCCCTGCTCGCCAAGGTGCCGCAGGTGAGCCCCGACCAGATCGAAGACCTGATCATGGGCAACGGGCAGCCGGCCGGCGAGGCCGGGTTCAACTTGGGCAGGGTCGTCGCCGTGCTCGCCGGACTCGACAACGTGCCCGGCGTGACCGTCAACCGCTACTGCTCGTCGAGCCTGCAGACCATCCGCATGGCGGCCCATGCGATCAAGGCGGGCGAGGGCGACGTGTTCATCGCCGCCGGTGTCGAGGCTGTCAGCCGCTACGGCAACGGCGCCTCCGACACGGCACCGAACCCCGCGTTCAAGCCGTCAGGAAAACGGACGGCCGAGCGCGCCGAAGGTGGCCAAGAGCCGTGGGCGCCGTCGGAAGGGTTGCCCGACATCTACATCGCGATGGGCCAAACGGCCGAGAACGTGGCGGAGTCGGAGAAGGTGTCGCGCGAGGACATGGACGAGTTCGCCAAGCTCAGTCAGGACCGTGCCGTCGCGAACCAGGAGAACGGCTTCTTCGCCGACGAGATCACGCCGCTCACGCTGCCCGACGGCACCGAGGTGTCGAAAGACGACGGTCCACGGGCCGGTACGACGATCGAGAAGCTCGCTTCGCTGCAGCCCGTTTTCCGCGCCGGCGGCACGGTGACGGCAGGCAACGCGTGTCCGCTCAACGACGGCGCGGCAGCCGTGATGGTGATGAGCGACACGAAGGCCGCCGAGCTCGGGGTCACGCCATTGGCACGCATCGTCTCGTCGGGCGTCACCGGTCTCAACCCCGAGATCATGGGGCTCGGACCGATCGAGGCGAGCCGTCAGGCCCTCGGCCGGGCCGGCATGACGGCCGCCGACATCGACCTGTTCGAGATCAACGAGGCGTTCGCCGCGCAGGTCATCCCGTCCGCCAGGGAGATCGGCATCGAGTGGGACAAGCTCAACGTCCACGGTGGCGGCATCGCCCTCGGCCACCCGTTCGGGATGACGGGCGCCCGCATCATGACGACGCTGATCCACGGCCTGCAGGAGCGCGACGCGCAGTACGGCCTGGAGACGATGTGCGTCGGCGGCGGCCAGGGCATGGCCATGATCGTCGAACGACTCAGCTAGTTCGCCACCGCCGCGTCACGAGGTGCGCGGCGATCGACGAGCGAGCGAAGAGCGCGGTCGACCTCCTGGGCGAGGATGAGGCTCGCCGTCTCGCGAGCGATCGGACGCAGCGCACCGAGCGCCGTGGCGAGCTCGTCGGGCGATGCCCGGCCGGCGAAGCCGGCACCGGCGCGCTCGACGAGGATCCGCACGCTGTCGTCGACGACCCGGCCGAGCCGACGTCGCAGCATGTCGCGCATCATCGCCGAGATGTCGACGTCGATGCCGGCTGCCCTGAGTTGCAGCGCGAGGTCGAGCAACGCGGGGCTCGGCACGTCCCAGTCACCGTTGTCCGTCGCCGTCAGGTATCCGGCATCAGCGAGCTCGCCGATCACGCCGTGCTCGCCGGCGGCTCGACGCTCGACGAGTGCCGACACCTCGTCTCGGCTCATCAGCTGGCGGCGATCGTCGGACCACGGCACGCGCAGCGTCTCGTCGACGCCGAGCCACGTGGAGACCGTGCGTTGCGGGTGCTGCTGGGTGACGAGCTCGCGGATCGTCTTCAGCTTCAACCCACGGTCACGCAGCTCGCCGATGAGACGTAGCCGTTCGAGGTGTTCGTCGGTGTACACGGCGTCGCGACCCGACTTCGTCGGTCGCGGCAGCAGTCGCTCGTTCTGGTAGTAGCGGATGTTGCGCTCGGAGACGCCGCTACGGTCGGCGAGATCGGCGAGCCCGTACGTGGCGGCCACGGCGTCGGCCGCGTCAGAGGTCGTCGTCGGTGTCACACCCCCATTGAAGCACGATCACCGCCACTGTGACAGCGTTCACTGACAGAATATGTTGACAGTGAACGCTGACACTGTTTGGATGATGGCATGACCACGATCGAACTCCCCAGGACGGCAGCGCGCTCGACCCAGCTCGTCGCTGCGTCGCAACGCGCGACCCACGACCCCTTCGCCGAGATCGACTGGGACGCCCGGCCGCTCGATGACCACGCCTACCACCTCCCGCCCGAGCTGCTCCCGCTGTTCGGCACGGCGGCATGGGAGTCGATGAGCGAGGACGAGCGGATGGCCTACAGCCGTCATGAGACGTCGGCGCTCCTCGGGGCCGGCATCTGGTTCGAGAACGCGCTGATGCAGATCGTGTTGTCGCACCTCCTCGAGATCCCGGTCACCGATCCGATGCATCGCTATCTCCTCGTCGAGGTGGCCGACGAGTGCCGCCACTCGACGATGTTCGGCGAGTACATCCGCCGCTCTGGCACGCCCGCGTATGCGCCCGATCGTCCGGTCATGATCGACGAGTCCGACGGAGGCAGGGCGCTGTCGTACCTGCTCGTGCTCGCCATCGAGGAGTACCTCGACTACGCCAACCGCCTCACCATGCGTGACGAGCGGGTCAACGATCTCTCACGCCAGATCGCCAAGCTGCACGTGCTGGAAGAAGCCCGCCACGTGAGCTTCGCCCGGTCGTTCCTCTCCGAGGTGTGGGAGCAGCTCGATGCGACGGCGCACGAGGTCGTGCGCGACGCAGCCCCCGTGCTCGTCGCCGAGATCGTGTCGCTCGCCGTCGACCCCGCCGTCTACGACGAGCTCGGCATCGAGGACGGTGCCGACATCGCCCGTGCGAACCCGCACCACCGCACCAACATCGTCGCCGGACTCTCGAAGCTGACGACGTTCCTCACCGACATCGGCGTCATCGACGACGCCCACCGCCCGACGTGGGCGTCGTTCGGGCTCGTCGCCTGAGGCGGCCTGTCACCGCCGACGTCACCAGTCACTTCACCAGGGCGCGACGGCCGAGGAGCCTGCCCGCACCTGGATGACCTCGACGTCGTGCATCGCGTACCAGGCGCGCACGACGTAGCGCTCGCCGCCGCTCGTCACTTCGGCGAGCGCCCAGCTCGTGGGCGACTCCTGCACCCCGAGACCAAGGCAGCGCATCGCCTCGACCTCCAGTCCGGCCGACTCGGCCTCCGCCTCCCAGAGGTGGACGAGTCCTTTTCGCAGGTCGGGGTCCGAGACGAGGTCACCACCGTGCAGCTCCAGCATCACCGACGTGATGGTGACGGGGACGAGTCGCTCAAGCGCCACGATCCGCGCTCGCAGCTCGTCGTCGAACACGACCTTGACCTCGCCCGACGGCAGCGGCTCGTCGCCGACGAAGCCGTAGCGCACGAGCGGCAGACCGTCGTCGCCGTCGGCGAACCAGCGCACTCGATCGCCGGGAGCGAAGCTCACTGCGCTGCCTCCAGCACAGCGACGACGTCGTCGGACAGCCGTGACCATGCCGCGACCGGGCTCGTCGACCACTGGTCGAACGGGCGGTCCGTGAGCGCCACGACTGCGCCACCGGCAACGGGATCGACCCACATCATCGTGCCGGAGCCACCGAAGTGGCCGAACGTCTGCTGGCTGTTGTGGCGTCCAGTCCAGTGGGGCCACTTCGCGCCCCGAATCTCGGCGCCCAGCCCCCATGGACACTCCTCGAAGCGTCCCACGCCGGGAACGATACCGCCCAGATCCGGGTAGTGCGGCTGGACGACCGCGGCGGCGCCGGCGGGGGAGAGCAGTGTCGGCTGCTGCAGCTCGAAGAGAAAGTTCGCCACGTCGTCGACGGTGCTCCACAGGCCGTGGGCGACCGATCCGCGCAGTTCGCTGTGGCGCAGCCCGAGCGGGCCGAGCACGCCGTCGTCGAGGTAGTCCTCGAACGCCAGCCCTGTCGCCTCGACGATGACCTCGGCGGCGAGCTCGATGCCGGTGTTGGAGTAGATCCGGCGTTCGCCAGGAGCGCTGACGGGCTCACGGCCCTCGAACGGGTAACCGCCGGCGTGGCTCAGGAGATGTTCGAGCGTGCACCCTGCCTGCCCGACAAGGTGGTCGAGCGCGATGCCGCCCTCCTCGACGGCGATCATCGCTGCCCATCCGACGAAGACCTTCGTCAGCGAGGCGAGGCGGAACTCGGAGTCGACCGAGCCGTGCTGTTCGACCACCTCGCCAGCGGCGTCGACGATGGCAGCGGATGCCGTGTCGACGGGCCACTCGGCGATCTGGTCGAGCGCGCCCATCGTCGTCCGAAGGGATCCTCAGCTCGCAGCGCTGGTGATCAGCTCGGCCACGCGGAAAGCGAGATCGATGCTCTGGCGCCCGTTGAGTCGCGGGTCGCACATCGTCTCGTAGCGGTTGTCGAGTTGATCCTCCGACACGGGGCTCGAACCGCCGAGGCACTCGGTGACGTCCTCACCGGTGAGCTCGACGTGGATGCCGCCCGGCCAGGTGTCCTCACTGTGGTGCGCTCGCACGAAGCCATGGATCTCGCCGACGATCGAGTCGAAGTGGCGGGTCTTGCGACCGTTCGGTGCCGAGAACGTGTTGCCGTGCATCGGATCACACGCCCACACGACCGGGTGGCCGGCGTCGGCGACGGCTCGTAGGAGCGGCGGAAGCGCCGCCTCGACCCGCTCGGCGCCCATCCGTGAGATGAGCGTGAGCCGGCCGGGCGCGCGGTCGGGGTTGATCGCCTCGCACAGCGCGAGCACCTCGTCAGACGTGACGGTGGGGCCGATCTTGCAGCCGATGGGGTTGCCGACACCGCGCAGGAACTCGACGTGGGCGCCGTCGAGCTGGCGTGTGCGTTCGCCGATCCACAGCATGTGCGCCGAGCAGTCGTACCAGTCGCCGGTGAGCGAGTCCTTGCGGGTGAGCGCCTCCTCGTAGCCGAGCAGCAGCGCCTCGTGGCTGGTGAAGACGTCGACCGTGCTCAAGTTGGGGTTCGCCGTGGTGTCGATGCCGGCGGCGCGCATGAACCGCATCGCACGGTCGATCTCGGCGGCGACTCGCTCGTAGCGCCGTCCCTCCGGGCTCGACGAGACGAACTCCTGGTTCCACGAGTGGACCCTGGTGAGGTCGGCGAAGCCACCTTTCGTGAATGCCCGCAGCAGGTTCAGCGTGGAGGCCGACTGGTGGTACGCCTGCACGAGGCGGTCGGGGTTCGGCACACGTGCGATCTCGTTGGGCGCTGCGTCGTTGACCATGTGGCCGCGAAACGAGAGCATGTCGTCGTCACCGATGCGCTCGGTGTCGCTCGAGCGCGGCTTGGCGAACTGGCCGGCCATCCTCCCGACCTTCACGACCGGCACGCCCATCGAGTACGTGAGCACCACGGCCATCTGCAGGATGACGCGCAGCTTCTCGCGGATGTTGTCGGCGGAGAACTCTTCGAAGCTCTCGGCGCAGTCACCCGCTTGCAGCAAGAAGGCGTTGCCGGCGCAGACCTCGGCGAGCGATGCCTGCAGCGAGCGCGCTTCGCCGGCGAACACGAGCGGCGGGAAGCCCTCGATCTGCTTCAGTGCGCGATCGAGCCCGTCGGCGTCGGGCCACTGCGGCTGCTGCTCGGCAAGGCGAGAGCGCCACGATGAGGTGCTCCACGTTGCCGTCACGGCGCAAAGGCTAACGGCGCGCTCTTCGACTGGCGCGACGCCGGCCGTCACGCCGCCGCACGCTCGCGAGCCCGCGCCGCTCGTTTCCGTGTGCAAAATGTAAAGGCG
>JACDGA010000006.1 GCA_013815505.1 Acidimicrobiia bacterium | reverse complement strand
TGCTGGCTTGCGCCCGCAGCTCCTCCTGATGGTCTCGTGCCAGGTCGATGTACTGGAGTGGATGCATACTTCGATGATGGCGATCTAAGGCACCACGCCACATCGGCAGGACGACGTATTTCCGTAGAGGTGTCCGCGGACACAGCGACGTAGGTAGGCGTTCGAGACCGACTACTACCATCAAACCGTCCCGGCCGACCAGGCCCGGACTCAATAACCACAGCCTCTACGAAACCCGGGCGCTTCACCACCTTCGACGGCGAATCTTTGATCATCCCCAACCGAGACGTCTACAAGAACGTGATCCTCGTCCACACCCACCACAACACGCACCGACTCCAGTTCGACGACGGCACCGCCTACGAGAACGACGCCGAACAAGCCACCCGCGCCAGCATCGAGGCCTTGTCCACCGTTCCCGGCGTCGAACACGACCCACCACCCGAAGCACTGGTCCACGAACTCGGCGTCTCGACCGTCAACATCAGAGCCCTACTGTGGAGCGACTCGCGTCGACACGAATCGATCACGGTGCTCGACGCCGCGATCAAAGCAGTCAAGTCCCGCCTCGACCGTGACGGCATCGAGATGCCCGCCAACATCGTCGTCCTCCACGCCACCCCCAGCTTCCGCGCTGCGCTTCACGGCGATGCACAGCTCACCCCCGCCGGCAATGTTCGCCCCGACAGGTCGGACAGCAACGGGACGCAACAGTGAACCTGCGACTCAGCTCGCTCATCGAGCGGCTCCGCTCAAGCCTGTTCTTCGTCCCGATGCTCGCGGTGATCCTCGCCGCCGTGCTCGGCGTCGTCGGTCTTACCGTGGATCGTCACGTCGACACCAGCGTCGCCGATCTTCCGCTCGGGTTCACCTCGACCGTCGAAAGCGCCCGCACCCTGCTCGGTGTGATCGCCGGTGCGACGATCTCCTTCGCCGGGATCGCGTTCTCGGTGTCGCTGCTGATCATCCAACTCGCCTCGAGCCAGTACTCGCCCCGCGTCGTCCAAACTCTGTTCCGCGACCCGTTCAACAAGCGGGTGATGGCGCTCGTCGTCGGAACGTTCACCTACTGCGTCGTGGTGCTCCGCTCAGTCCGCTCAGCGCTCGACCCGGGCGGCGACCCCGTGATCCCCAACATCTCTGTCGCGGTCGCGGTCGTGCTCGGCATCGCCACGATCCTCGCCATCGTCGCGTTCATCAACCACAGCGCGCACGCCATGGACGTCAGCGAGATCCTCGAGCGGATTCGCCGAGAAACCACCGAGCAGATCCGTGCCGAATGGACGTTGAGCGAACCCGACAGCGTCACCGACAACGAGATCCCACCACCGGCTACCGAGCCGATAACCGTGATCAGAGCCGACCGCTCCGGATGGATCCAACAGATCGACACCGCCGCGCTAGTCGACTGCCTGCCAGACGGCACCACCGCATGCGTCGAGACCTACGCCGGCCGCTACGCGATCGAGCGCAGCCGACTGATCACGATCTCTCCGGCAATCGATGCTGCCGACCTCGAGGCCCCCCTGCGCTCTGCGTTCGTGATCGGTGAGACCCGCACCATGCAACAAGACGTGACCTACGGTCTCCGACAACTCGTCGACGTCACCGTCAAAGCACTCTCGCCGGGCATCAACGACCCAACCACCGCCCAAGACGCGATCTTCCACACCGCAGCCGTCCTGTCCGAACTGCTTCGCCACCATCCACCACCAGCCGTGATCATCGATGGTGACCGCCGTGTGGTGATGGCGCAGCAGCCCTCGCACGGCGAACTCATCCAGATCGCCTTCGAAGAAGCCCGCCGAGCGGCCGCCACACACCCCACCGTCTGCCTCTACCTGCTGGCCACACTCGACTCACTGATCGAATCACTGAACGCTGAAGGCCACACCCCTCGAACTACCGAACTCCATCGACAAGCTCGCTTGGTCGCCAAAGGATGCGGACGCAGCACCCCGCTCGATGAAGACATCGAATCAGTCAACGACACGTATGCCCACAAGTTCAACCGTAGATCTCTGTAGGCGCACGGCCGCACGGCATGTTCAACAGGTTTGCTCGCCTCGGTCCCATCCGCCAGTCCTGCTGACGACGGCCATGAGATCCTCCCCGTAGGCGGTCATGGGTTCTCCCCGGGGATGGCCATCTGAAGGTCCCCGGGGACGGCCATGGGATTCCCCACTGACCATCCATCTGTGGGTGGTTCTCCTCGGTCATCGTGCCGGCTGTTCAGCACCGTGCACGTCCGAGGAGGACCGTCATCTCATGTACTCGAAGGAGAAGATACTCACAACATCACGCGACGCAGGGCAGGGCCGGCAGGTGGGTCCCCGACGACGACCTTCTGTCACACTGAGCGGATGGTCGACGCCCCCAACCGAGACGTACCCGACCTCGACGAGTTCGGCGCAGAGGTCGTCGCCTTCCTCGACGCCAACGCCACCGCCAAACCGCCCGAGCGGGAGTTCGTCTGGGGAGAGGGATCCGACTCCGTCGCCGTGTTCGAGGAGCGCGACGAGGACGTCGAACGCGCCATGCTCGACGCAGCAAAGGCGTGGCGTGCGACGCGTGACGACGCCGGTCTCGGCTGGATCTCGGGGCCGAGCGAGTACGGCGGTCGCGCGCTGAGCGCCGCTCACCAGCGCCGGTACGACTCGCTCGAGGCTGGCTACCAGGTGCCGAATCAGAGCTTTTTCACGATCGGCCTCGGCATGGTCGCGCCGACGATCCTGGCCCACGGCAGCGACGCGGCGAAGACGCGACTGCTCGCGTCGCTCTATCGCGGCGACGTGGTGGCCTGTCAGCTGTTCTCCGAGCCCGGCTCGGGCAGCGACCTGGCGAGCCTGCAGACACGAGCGGAGCGCGACGGCGACGAGTGGGTCGTCAGCGGCCAGAAGGTGTGGACGACGGGGGCGCAGTTCAGCGATGTCGGCGAGGTCATCGCCAGGACCGACGCCGAGCTGCCGAAGCATCGCGGGCTCACCGGGTTCATCGTCGACATGCACGCTCCTGGCGTCGTGGTGCGACCGCTGCGCCAGATGACCGGAGGGGCGAGCTTCAACGAGGTCTTCTTCAACGACGTGCGCGTGCCCGACGAGGACCGCCTCGGCGACGTCAACCAGGGCTGGACGGTTGCGCTCACGACGCTGATGAACGAGCGCGCCGCCATCGGGGGCGGCGGCATGGGCGGCGGCGACATCATGGCCAAGGTGATGCACATGCCCGCGGCCTTCGGGCTCGCCGACGACGCAGTCACGCGTCAGCGCCTGGCCGATCTCGTCATCCACACCAGGGTCCACCGCTACACGATCCAGCGCGCGATGGACAAGATCCGGTCGGGTCAGCTCCCCGGGCCCGAGCTCAGCATCGCGAAGCTCTCCGGCACTGAGAACATGCGCCGCATCGGCGATTTCGTCGCCGGCATCCTCGGCGCCCGGCTCACGGCCGACACCGGCGAGTGGGGCACGTTCGGATGGAACCAGCTCGTACTCGGGACGCCCGGCGCCCGTGTCGCCGGAGGAACCGACGAGGTGATGCGCAACATCGTCGGCGAGCGCGTGCTCGGACTGCCGAAGGATCCGGGCATCGACACGACCTCACCATTCCGCGAGCTGAAGGTCGGCACGCAGACGCGTGGCGGCGAGCAGACGTGAGCACACCGGCGGGCGACGAGCCGACGACGCTGTACCACATCGGGTTCGCTGCCGAGGATCTCCCGGGCGGCACGTCGCTCGCGCTCCTGTCGGGCGACCCGCAGCGCTCGCAGTCGATCGCCATGCAGCACCTCGACGGCGGCGTCGAGCTCGCTCGCAACCGGGGCCTCGACGCGTTCTGCGCCACGCTGCCGAGCGGCCGTCCGGTCGTGTGCGCCACCAGCGGCATGGGCGCACCGTCGATGAGCATCGTCGTCAACGAGCTCGTGCAGGCCGGTATCCGCACGATCATCCGCATCGGCACGAGCGGTTCGATCCAGGATCACGTGCACATCGGTTCGGTGGTCATCGGCTCCGGCGCGCTCACCATGCAGGGCGCCGCCAACGACATCGCGCCACCCGAGTACCCGGCCGTCGCCGACCCGTTTCTCACCGTCCTGCTCGCCGAGGTCGCGGCCGCCGCAGGCATCGACTACCACGTCGGCGTGATGGCGTCCACCGACACGTTCTTCGAAGGCCAGGAGCGCTCGCAGTCATCGGCCAACCCGCACCTGCTGCGCCGGCTGCGGGGCGTCATCGACGAGTACCACGAGCTCGGCGTCCTCAACTTCGAGATGGAGGCCGGGACGCTGTTCAAGATGGGCGGTGTCTACGGCTTCACCGCGGCGTGCGTGTGCGGCATCATCGCCCAGCGCGGCAAGGACGAGCGGCCCGACCTGATCGCCAAGGACACTGCCGTGCGCCACGCCGTCGAGACCGCGATCGCCGGCGCCGATCAGTGGCTCGCCAGATCGGCGAGCTGAACGGCGTCGACCCCCTCGAGCGCGGCGGCGAGCAGATCGGGGAAGCGGTCGGGCGTGCAGGCGAACACTGCTGCGCCGAGCCCCCGCAGCGCCTCGGCGTTGACGTGGTCGTAGGCGGGCGTGCCGTCATCGGACAGGCTCAATACGACGACGAGGGTGACCCCCGATGACACCAGTGACGCCGCGCCGGCCAGCATCACCGCATGATCACCGCCGTCGAAGAGATCGGAGATCAGCACGACCACGGTTTCTGCCGGTCGCGTGACCCGCTCCCTGCAGGCGTCGAGCGCGGCGGCGATGTCGGTGCCGCCACCGAGCTGCACGCCGAACAGCACATCGACAGGATCAGCGGCGAGATCGGACAGATCGGCGACGGCGGTGTCGAACGCGAGCAGGTGGGTTCGCAGCGACGGGATGCCGGCGAGCACGGCGCCGTAGAGCGCGGCATACACGATGCTGTCGGCCATCGATGCGCTCTGGTCGACGGCGACGACGACGTCACGAGCGAGGCTCGGTGCGCGGCGGCCGTGACCGACGAGGCGCTCGGGGACGAGCGTGCGCTGTTCAGGCAGCCAGTGCCGCAGGTTGGCGTGGATGGTGCGCGCCCAGTCGATGTCGCTGTCACGTGGACGCCTCGTGCGAGTCCCTCTCGCCAGCGCACCGCTGATGGCCGACCGGGTGCGGTCCTCGAAGCGCTCGCGCAGCTCGTCGAGGACTGCCTGCACGACTGTCCTCGCCGTGTCGCGGGTTTCGTCGGGGAGCATCTGGTTGAGCTCGACGAGCATCGCCACGAGTGACACGTCGGCCTCGACGGTGGACAACAACTCGGGTTCGAGCAGCAGCCGGCGCAGTTCGAGACGCTCGACGGCGTCGCGCTGGATGACCCGCACCACCGGTGTCGGGAAGTACCGCCTGATGTCGCCGAGCCAGCGCGAGACGGCGGGCGCCGACCGACCGAGGCCGCCCGTGCCGCGTCGTGCGCCGCGCAGCCCGGCCCCGGCACCACGCACGTCGTACACGGCGGCGAGCGCTGCGTCCTTGCGCCGGTCGTCGGAACCGAGTGGCGAGTCGACGCCGTCGGCGTCGCCGCCGCCGAGCACCAGCCGCCATCGCCGCAACCGTTCGGCGTCGGACACGCGACGCACATCGTCGTTCGCAGGTGTTGCCATCAGCGGTCGCCTTCCAGGCCGAGGAGGCGACCGGCGAGCTGCGCCGCTGCGACGACGCGGTCGGGATCGAGACCGCCGAACCCGGCTGTGGGCGCCTCGTTGCCTGCCAGTGACCATCCCAGCCGGCGACGTTCTGCCGGTTCGAACGCGCCGAACGTGCGCCTCAGCAGCGGGATGACCTGCTCGAACACGTCGCCGCGCAGGCTACTGAGCCATCCGTCGACGATGGCCAGCAGCTCGCTGTCGTGCAGCAGCACCGTGCCGCTTCCGGCGAGGAAGCCTTCGACGAACGCCGCCCCCGCCTCGGGATCCGAAGCCGCCGACAGCGCCCGTGCAAGGCGACGCCCGACCCGGTCGCTGTCCCACCAGCCGGCGTCGTGGAGCACCCGGCTCGCGCGCCCTGCGACGAGTCCCGACGGCGAGCCAGCGAGTGTCGCCACGACGTCGCGCCAGCGGCGGAGACGGACGTCGTCGCCGCGCAGCGCGAGCGCGGCGTGCATGGCCGCGATGCGGCGCGCCGCGGCCGGTGCGGCGTCGCCGGACACGCGAGCGAGCTCGGATGGCAGCGCCGCCAGCGCGCGATCGACGAAGTCGTCGAACACGACGCCGACCGCGGCACGATCCGTCCCACGCACGTCGCCGTAGCGCAGGGTGTCGGCCAACGGACCGAGCGTGTCGACCAGCTGGCCGATGTCGGGATGGTGGGCTCCGCCCACCCGCAGCGCCTCGAGACATGGGGGGATGGCGTCGGGGAGATCCGCGAGCAGTGCGGCGTCGAGCGTGCGGTGCAGCTCGACGAGACGTGAGGCCGACTGCGCCCGCTCGACGCAGACCGAGGTGGCGGCGGCCACGAGCGTCGTGCCGTGCGCCGACGCCTCGACGACACGCACGGCGTCGGTGGGTTCGCCGTGCACCTCCCAGGTCTCTCGGAACGTGCCCGACGAACCACGACCCTCCACGAGTCGAGCCCACCGCAACCCGAGGACGGCGCCACGGTGCAACAGGTGCGAGCGGGCGAGACCGGTTGGCGTGCGCAGATCGAGCTCGATCGTGCGGGCCGCAGCGACGGATCCGAGGCGGCAGCGTCGCTGCGAGGCGGCGAGATCGCGAGCGAGCGGAACCTGCGGCGCGGCGTCGGGCACCACCCCGAGGGCGTCACCCACCACGAGGTCGCGGCGCATCAGCACGCCGCCCGGCACGCCATGGCCACGATGGTCGGCGAACACGGTGTCGGCGGCGTCGAGCACCTCGGCGAGCCCGGGTCGAGGGCGGCCACGCATCGACGAGAGCGCCCCGGCGAGGCGGGTCGCACCGATGAGATGGTCGGGCGACACGTCGAAGCCTGCGCCGCGAAGGTGACGCGCAGCGTCGACGAGGAACCTGCCGACGCCGTCGGGTCCCGGGTGGGCGAACACGTGGGCGTACCAGCCCGGACTCTCGACGCCGGCGGCGTAACCCGTGCGCGCGGCGAGGCGCTCGTGCGTCCAAGGGATCCAGCTCATCGCCGTCTTCACACGTGGCGACCCGGCGAGCTGCTGACGGTCCGCAGTCGACGTGGTGAGGGTGGTGTCGAGGGCAGGGACGTGCCACGCGCCGCACACCACCGCGACGCGCTCGAAGTCATCGCGGTGCGCACCACGGATCGCCTCGCGCATGTGCGCCTCACGCTGCGCCTCGGTCTCGTCGGCCGTGACCAGCGGATCGGGTCGCACGGCACCCATCGCGGCAGCGATGGCAGCGAACGCCGGTGCGCCGTCGCCGCGGTGCTCGACGACGTCCTCCCACCATCGCTCGGGCTCGGGATCGCCCGCCGCCGCAGCGAGCTCGGCGATGGGATCGGACATCGGCTCGTGGCTCGGGTCGATGCCCTCCGCCTGCGAGCCGGCGAGCACGGCCGCCAGTGGCAGATCGATCGGACGCAGCTCGACGCCGTGGCGCAGCGCCCAGCTGAACGCCTGCCACTCGGGGCTGAACGCGGCGAGTGGCCAGAACGCCGCCGTCGTGGGATCGTCGGCGACGTGCCCGAGCAGGGCGATCGGTGGCACCAAGCCCGCAGCGACCCATCGCAGCAGCGGTGCGCTGTCGGCGGGGAACTCCACGAGCACGGCGTCCGGTGAGCACTCGTCGAGCGCCCGGACCACCGAGCGCGCCGAGCCCGGACCCTGGTGGCGAACGCCCATCAACAGCGTCGTCGTTGACCGGCCCGTGGTTGCCGTCGCGGTCGTCACGACGATGCGTCGTCGGCGGCACGACAGGCGTCGTAGAAATCCTCCCACCCGGGACGGTCGCGCATCGCCGTCTCGAGGTACTCCCGCCACACGACGCTGTCGCGCGAGGGGTCGCGCACCACGGCAGCCGCCGTGCCTGCCGCCACGTCGGGTGGCTGCAGTGTGCCGTCGCCGAAGTGCGCTGCCAGGGCGAGACCGTTCATCAGCACCGAGATGGCCTCCGCCGTCGACAGCGTGGCGGTGGGCGACTTGAGCGTCGTCCGCCCGTCGCTCGTGACACCCTCTCGCAGCTCTCGGAACACTGTGACGACGCGGCGGATCGCCTCGTCGGCATCGTCGATGTCGGGCAGCGACAGCGGGGCACCCAGCTCGCGGACGCGCTGGGCGACGATGCGTGCCTCGGTGTCGGCGTCGGCCGGCAGCGGCAGCACCACGGTGTTGAACCTCCGACGCAGCGCGCTCGACATCTCGTTGATGCCGCGATCGCGATGGTTGGCCGTGGCGATCACGTTGAAGCCGCGCACCGCCTGCAGCTCTCGGTCGAGCTCGGGGATCGGCAGCGTCTTCTCGGACAGCACGGTGACGAGCGCGTCCTGGACCTCCGACGCCATGCGCGTGAGCTCCTCGATGCGGGCGATGGAGCCCCGAGCCATCGCCCGGTACACGGGACTGGGGACGAGCGCCGCCTCGCTCGGCCCTTCCGCCAGCAACCGGGCATAGTTCCACCCGTAGCGCAACGTCTCCTCGGTGGTGCCGGCCGTGCCCTGCACGAGCAGCGTCGAGTCGCCGCTGATCGCCGCTGCGATGTGTTCGCTGACCCACGTCTTAGCCGTGCCGGGTACGCCGAGCAGGAGCAGCGCGCGATCGGTGGTGAGTGTGGCGACGGCGATCTCGACGAGGCGGCGCGAGCCGACGTACTTCGGCGTGATGGTGGTGCCGTCGGCGAGGGTGCCGCCGAGCAGGTACGTGACGACGGCCTGCGGCGAGCACTGCCAGTTGGGTGGACGCTCGTGCGAGTCCTGAGCGCGCAGTGAGATCAGCTCGGGCGCGAACTGCTGCTCGGGGTGCGGCCGCAGGACCGGATGTTGCGTGGTCTGCGTGGCCGGATCGGTGTTGCTCACGAGGACGTCCCGAAGCTGTCGAGCATGGCGGTCCTGGTGCGTGCGAGCTCGGCGAGCACCGCTGCGGCGGCGGCGCCACGCGCGTCATCGGCGACGCGCGACAGCTGGCGCTCGACGTCGCTGAGGGCGCTCGGCGCACAGCGCGCGAGCACGTGCTCGAGGAGTCGACGGTCGGCGCCCGAGAACGCGTCCGCGGCGAGCACGTCGACGACCGAGTTCGCGAACTGCGCAGTCGCTGCGCCGGCGAGGTCGATGGCGACGTCGGGATGGAGCGGGATCGCCGGCAGCGCGACGAGCTGGTGGAGCGGAGGACCTGCGGGCGCCATCGCGAGCCCGAGGTGCTCGCTCGTCCACCCGACGATCGACCCGGCGAGGTGCTGGACGAGCTGGCGGCGTCGCACGTCGGCGCGATGTCGCTCGAGCAGGTCCATCAGCAGGTCGCCGGACGGTCGGACGCCGGTGGCGATTGCCCGCGCGAGCCATTCGTCCTCGAGCAAGGGCCAGTCGTCGACGAGCGTTCGCCAGCTGGCGACGGCAGCCACAGGGCACCACGGTCGGTCGTCGGGAGGCGGTGGCGCCAACGGTGTCGCCGGTGGTCCGGGCCGCGCAGCGAGTCGGCGGGCGAGCGCCATGGTCGCGACGTGGTTGAGCAGACGGGCGTCGTCGGACGAGTCGCCGCGGACGAGGTCGAGGTCGGTGACGACGTCGGCGACGGGACCGGCGGGCGGGACGGGTGGCCGGCGACGATCCGTGCCGAGCAGCGCAACGGTGACCAGCTCGTCCCAGCAGGCATCGGCGGACGGCGACGAGGCGTCCCCACCGTCTGGCGCCACCTCGGGCGACTCGACGAGCGCGTTCATGCCGCCTCCACGAACGAGCGATCGGCCCGTGGACCGATGTCGAGGGTGCGATCGTCGAGATGCACCGACAGCAGCAGCAGCCCGCCCGGCGTCCACTCGGCCGTCATCACCGAGCGAGCGCCACCGGTCGTGGCGAGCACCGCGCCCAGCGCCCGCTGTCCGGTGGCACACGGCAGCGAACCCGTCTCGTCGCTGACGACCCAGCTCCCCGCGGATCGTGTGACCGCGGCGTCGACGGTGACCACCGTGCGCTCGGCCCATGGCTCGGCTGCCAAGGACGCTCCGGCCGCCTCGCACGCTGCGGCGAGGGTCATCCCGCTGGGGCGGATGGCTGGCACCTCCGATCGTCGTGCACCGACGATCGCCCGCGCGCCTGCGCCCGGGTAGCGGTGCAGATCGGCCTCGACGGCGGTGCCGACCGGCAGCGAGCGATCGAGTGACTGGCGGTAGGCGGCGAACGACAGGACCATCGCCAGCCGAGCGCTGGTGCGCCCACGCAGCCACGTGCGCCGCACCTCGATGCGGTCCTCACGTGTATCACTGCGGCCGATGACGTCCCACGTGTCGGTCTCTGGCACGCCATCGAGCACATCGGCCTGACGCACCTGCCACCCCAGCGCGGTGGCGAGCGAATCGGCGAGATGGCTCGGCAGGCTCGGGAGCGAGCGGCCGCCACGTGCCAGCAGGTGCAGCATGCCGAGCTCGGCGAGCACGTCGCCGTGCCACTGCGGAGAAGCGCCCACGAGCCCGGCGAGCCGTCGCACCCGATTGGCGAGCGCCCCTGCTCGTGCGTCGACGAGGCGGGCGGCGAGATGATCCCAGGTGGCGTACGAGGCGAGCGACGGATCGGCCAGACCGGACCTCATCCGGTCGCGCAACCAGCGCTCCAGCTCGACGAGCCCGGCCAGCATGCGCTCGACGCGCTCGTCACGCCCGCTGGTGTCGTCGGGCGGTGGAGGATCAGGCGGCGCGTCGAGCGGTTCGCCACCCGCTGGCCCCGGCTCGTCGCCGGCCGGCTGATCGCCGGGTTCGGTGGTCTGCTCGGACGCGGCTGCCGCCGCCGGGGGCGATGTCGTCCGCGAGCCCGCCGAACGAGCCAGCCAGCTGGCGGCGCCGTCGGGCAGCCGGTCGAGATCCGACTCGACGAGGTCGCCGCGAACCCATCGCAGCAGCAGCGCGAGGGCGTGCTTGCACGGCACCTTGCGGCTGGGGCACGTGCAGCGGGTACGCGGCACGTCGGCGTCGCGCAGTGCCGGGCGGAGGTCGACGACGACTTCGTACGGCTCGACGTTGGCGGCGCCGCGGTACGTGCCCCACAGCGCGTCGCCCGAGTGCCATCCGGACGACCACCGCTGGACGATGGACACGTCATCGGCAGCGGCGAACTGGGCGGGTCCGGCGGCGAGCGCGGCGACGTGCTCGACCGTCCACGTGCCGTTGGCCTGGTGTGGCGACCTCACCGTGTGGACTGTACCGACGGGGTGTCACAGCGTCAGTCGCCGCCACGCCGTCCACGACCGTCTGGGCGGGATCTCTTTCAGCAGTTGGAAGGGATCCCGCCCAGACCGTGTGGTGGGACGAATCCCGCCCAGACGGTGGTGGGGCGGACGGGCGCGGGCGGAACCCGGATCCCGGCCAGACGGTCAAGGACTCGCGGCGGCGCAGGTGGCGCAGGCGCCGTAGATGTCGACGTCGTGGTGCTGTGGGACGAAGCCGGCCGAGCGAGCCGCGGCGGCGAGCGACACTTCGAGGCGACGTTCGGTCTCGTCGTCGAGCGTCACGTCGGCGACCGTGCCGCACTCCCGGCAGATCAGGTGGTGATGGTGCTCGAGCAGGCCTTCGGCGAGCTCGTAATGGGCGTGCTGGTCGAGCCCGTGGTGCAGGCGGCGCACCGCGCCGGCGTCGGCGAGAATGACCAGGTTCCGGTATGTCGAGCTCTGCGACAGCTCCGGATCGGCGGCCAGCACGCTAGGAAGGGTGAGCGGCGCTGCGACGCGAGCGAGCGCCTCCACCAGGCGTCGACGTGCCGCCGTGTACCGCTGGCCGGCGGCAACGAGACGCTCCTCGACGTCGCGGTGCAGGCTCGACCGATCAGGCATCGTGCTCGTCCGCCGGCAGGCACTCTCGCTCATGGGCGTGGTCGTGGCCGTGCTCGTCGAGGACGAACTGGTCGCCGATCACGAGCACTTTGCCCGCGAAGGCGGTCGACAGCACGGCCGGCCGGAGGGTCGACGACGGAGGTCCTGCGGCGATCACGCCACCAGCGAGGACGAGCACCTGGTCGGCCATCTCCGCTTCGTCGAGGTGATGCGTCGAGAATGCGACCGTGGTCCCGCGCGCCCGTTCGGCGGCGATCACCTCGAGGACGCGCTCCTGGCTCGGGGGATCGAGCCCGGTGACCGGCTCGTCGAGCAAGAGCAGCTCGGGCTCGCCGGCCAGTGATTGGGCGATGCGGACTCGCTGTTGCTGCCCACCCGACAGCGATCCGAACGGTTCGGCGAGGAGGTACTCGACGTCGGCGCGTGACGCTGCGTCGGCGACTGCGTCGTGATCGGCGCGACGGAATCGCGAGAAGAGACCGAGGCGGCGGTAGCGGCCCATCCGAACGACCTCGAGCGCCGACAGCGGCATCCATCGATGGTGGTGGTGGAGCTGGCCGACGAACGCCGTCGTCGCACCGAACGGCTGATCCAGGCGTCCGCCGGTCGGCGTCGTGACGCCGGCGAGGGCGTGGAGCAGCGTCGTCTTTCCGCTGCCGTTGGGGCCGATCAGGGTCGTGACGGTCGCTTCTGCGAGGCGAAACGACGACGGCGCCAGCGCGACGGTGGCACCGAACCGAACGGTGAGATCGTCGGCACGCACGGTCCGCCCGCCTCGGTTGTTCGGTTGCGACGCCATCCCGACAGTGTAGTATTCAAGAATGATTCTCACTCTCGGACGACGTGGCCGCCGGTTCGCCGGCGGATCGATCGCCGTTGTGCTCGTCGCCGGCTGCGGTTCCACCGAAGACACAGGAGGCAGCGGCGTCGAGACCGGATCGGACCAGATCGTCGCCACCACGAGCATCTGGGCCGACATCGTGTCGGGCATCACCTGCCGCGGTGATCTCGGCATCGAGGTGACGAGCCTCATCCCGCCACGGTCGGACCCCCACGGCTACGAACCATCGCTGCAGGATCGCGAGCTACTGGACGATGCTGCGCTCGTGGTCGCCAACGGCGCGTCGCTCGAGACAGGCGCGGATGCGCTGCTCGACGACCTGGACGGCGCCCGCGTCGTCGAGGTCGTCGAGCTGCCCGGCCTCGAACTGCGCGATGCGACCTTGTCAGAGGACGACCACGAAGAGGACGACCACGGCGACATCGATCCCCATCTCTGGCTGGATCCATCGCTCGTCGCCGCGGCGATCGGTCCGATCGCGGATCGCGTGATCGCTGCCACCGGAGCCGATGCGACGGCGATCGACGAGTGTGTCGATGCCTATCGGACCGAGCTGCTCACGCTCGACGACGAGATCGCCGACCGCATGGTCGCCGTCCCCGCCGCACGGCGCGTGCTCGTCACCAACCACGATGCCTACGGGTACTTCGCCGACCGCTACGGCCTCGAGGTCGTCGGCACGGTGATCCCGTCGACCTCGACGATGGCGGAGACGAACGCCGCCGATCTCGAGGAGCTCGCCGCCGTGGTCGAACGTGAGGCGGTGCCGGCGATCTTCGTCGACAGCGACCAGGACACGGCCGAGGCCGACGAGCTCGCCGCCACACTCGACGTCGAGGTGGTGCGGTTGCGCACCGATTCGCTCGGCGACGACGACGCGACTGACACGTACGTCGAGCTGATGCGCACCGACGCCGATGCTGTTGTGTCCGCGCTCGACGGCTGACGGCACACTTGGCGGCGATGGACTTCCTCACCGATCCCGTGTCCTGGTGGATCGCTCCGTTCGCCGACAACGACGTCATGCGCCAGGCCCTGTGGGCATCGCTGCTCACGGTCGTGACGACATCGGTCGTCGGGACGTGGGTCGTGCTGCGCGGCCTCGCATTCCTCGGCGACGCGCTGGCCCACGGCGTGCTGCCCGGCATCGCGGTCGCCACCGTCGTCGGGTTCGATCCCGCGATCGGCGCCGTGGTGGCGGCGCTGGCAATGGTGCTCGGCATCGGGTCGCTGCGCGCCAGGTCACCGCTCCCCGACGACACCTCGATCGGGTTGCTGTTCGTCGGATTCCTGGCGGTTGCCGTCGTACTCATGTCGACACCGTCGGCCCAGCGCGCCGGTGACCTCGACCGCTTCCTCTTCGGCTCGATCGTCGCCATCGACGGCAACGACCTCCTCCGCCAGGTGATCGTGGCCGTCGTCGTCGTCGTCGGCTCGGTCGTGCTCTACCGGGCACTGCTGGCATCGACGTTCGACGAACGCATGGCGGGCACGCTCGGCTTTCCGCCCGGCAGGATCAGGATCGCGCTCCTGTGTCTGCTCGCACTCGCCATCGTCGCCTCGTTCGAGACGGTGGGCAATCTGCTCGTCTACGCCTTCCTCATCGCCCCTCCGGCAGCCGGAGCGCTCGTCGCCCGGCGTGTCCCGGTGATCATGATGGCTGCCGTCGCCATCGGTGCCGTGTCTGCCGTTGTCGGTTTGCTGCTCAGCTACCACCACCGGACGGCGACCGGCGCAACCATGGCGCTGTGCACCGTGAGCGCCTTCCTGCTCGTCCTGGCGGGCCGCAACATGGCCACGGCCTTGCACACATCGCGTGGTGTGCACCGCAAGCGGATCGACGAGGTCGAACTACCCTCGGTCGGATGAGCACGATCCCGGCAGCGCCGCCGGATCCCCGGCTCGATGGCACCGACATCAGGGCGTCGGTCATCGACCTCATCGGCGCCACGCCGCTCGTGAGGTTGAAGCGACTCACCGAGGTGCACGAGATCCCGAGCGTGCTGGCGATGAAGATGGAGACGAACAATCCGGGCGGTTCGTCGAAGGACCGGCCGGCGTTGGAGATGATCCTCGCTGCCGAGCGTGATGGCAGGTTGCGGCCCGGCGGCACCATCGTCGAACCGACGAGTGGCAACACCGGCGTCGGACTCGCCATCGTTGCCGCGCAGCGGGGCTACCAGTGCGTGTTCGTGATGACCGACAAGGTCGCACCCGAGAAGATCGCCCTGCTCCAGGCGTACGGCGCAGAGGTGGTGGTGTGCCCTGTGGCCGTCGAACCCGACGACCCGCAGAGCTACTACAAGGTCGCCGAGCGACTGACTGCCGAGCGCGGGGCCTTCCGCCCCAACCAGTACGAGAACCCCGACAACCCGCTGTCGCACCTGAAGACCACTGGCCCCGAGCTGTGGGCGCAGACCGCGGGACGGATCACGCACTTCGTCGCCGGCGCCGGCACGTGCGGCACGCTCACCGGCGTCGCCCGGTTCCTGAGGGAGCGGAACCCGAACATCCGCATCGTCGCTGCCGATCCCGAGGGTTCCGTGTTCTCCGGCGGCTCCGGGCGCCCGTACCTCGTGGAGGGCGTCGGCGAGGACTTCTTCCCCGCCGCATGGGATCCCGACCTGTACGACGACATCATCGCCATCAGCGACAAGGAGAGCTTCCTCACGGCCCGCGAGGTCAGCCGCACCGAGGGCATCCTCATCGGCGGCTCCGGCGGGATGGCGGTTGCCGCCGCAGTGCGCGTCGCCAAGGCCGCGACCCCCGACGACATCGTCGTCGTGCTCAACCCTGATTCGGGTCGCGGGTACCTCTCACGAGTGTTCGACGACGGCTGGATGGCCAACTTCGGGTTCCTCACCGAGTGCGACGAGTGCGTCGGCAACGTGCTCTCGGTGGCCCGCGACATCCAAGAGCTCGTCTACGTCAACCCCGACCACACCGTGCGCCACGCCATCGAACTGATGCGCACGAACGCGATCAGTCAGCTGCCGGTGTGCAAGAACACGCCGCCGTTCGCCGCCGCAGAGGTGTCCGGCGCGGTCGACGAGCTTGAGCTGATGGATGCCATCGCCCGCGACTCGTCGGCGATGGACACGAGGGTGGAGACGGTGATGGGACCGAAGCTGCCGACCGTGGGCATCGGGCAGCGCCTCGACCGGGCGATCTCGATGCTCGAGACGTCGCCGGCGCTGCTCGTGCTGTCGGGAGGTCGCCCCGTCAGCATCCTCACCCGCACGGACGTCCTGTCGTACTACGAGTCGATCGCCGACGTCGACGATCTGCCGGCCGGTGGTGGTGCGAGTGGGTGACACCGAGTCCACAGAGTCGCGACCCGGCTTCGAGACCCGCGCAATCCACGACGGGCAAGCACCCGACGCCGTGACGGGCGCCGTGGTCACACCGATCTCGCTCGCCACCACGTTCGCCCAAACCGCCGTCGGGTCGCCCGGCACCTACGAGTACGCCCGCTCGGGCAACCCCACCCGCGACGCGCTCCAGGCGTGCATCGCCTCGCTCGAACAGGGCAGCCACGGACTGGCGTTCGCCAGTGGACTGGCCGCGGAGGACGCCGTGCTGCGCCTCGTGACGCCCGGCAAGGGCGCAATGATGGGGCTCGACGCCTACGGCGGCACGTACCGGCTGATCTCGGCGGTGTGGGGCCCCGAGCGAAGCGCCGGCTGGAGCACGGCCGACTTCTCGGACCTCACCGCGCTCGACGCCGCATGGCCCGACGATGTCGCACTCGTGTGGTTGGAGACGCCGAGCAACCCGATGCTGCGGTGCACCGACATCGCCGCGCTCGCCTCGCTCGCCCACGACCACGACGCGCTCCTCGTCGTCGACAACACGTTCGCCACCCCGTACCTGCAACAGCCGCTGCGACACGGAGCCGACATCGTGGTGCACTCGGCGACGAAGTACCTCGGTGGTCACAGTGACGTGGTCGGCGGGCTGCTCGTCGTCGACGACGACGACCTCGCACAGCGCCTCGCCTACCTGCAGAATGCGGCGGGTGCCGTGCCGGGCCCGTTCGACTGCTACCTCGTGCTGCGTGGCATCAAGACCCTGGCGGTCCGCATGGACCGCCACTGCACGAACGCCCGAGCGATCGTCGATCTCCTCGTGCGGCATCCCGCCGTCGAGCGCGTCCTGTACCCGCAGCTCCCCGATCATCCCGGCCACGAGGCAGCGGCGAAACAGATGAGCGACTTCGGCGGGATGGTGAGCTTCACCATGCGCGACGGCGCCGAACGGGCGAAGCAGGTCGCTGCCGCCACCACGTTGTTCACGCTGGCGGAGTCGCTGGGTGCGGTGGAGAGCCTCATCGAGCATCCTGGGGTCATGACGCACGCCTCGGTCGCCGGCTCCCCGCTCGAAGTGCCCGACAACCTGCTGCGCCTCTCCGTCGGCATCGAAACCACAGCCGATCTCGTCGCCGATCTAGACCAGGCGCTGGGAGTCGCGGTGATTCGATGAGTGACGAGGACGTCGAGCCGGGGACGGAATCGCAGCCGCCGACGCGCCCGCTCGTCGTTGCCGCCAACCGCCTCCCCGTCATGCGCTCCGGCGACGGCTGGGCGCCGAGCCCCGGCGGACTCGTGCGGGCGCTGCTGCCGATGCTGCGCGTCAGCGGTGGCACGTGGGTCGGTTGGACCGGCGACGCCGACGACGCTGCCGAGCCGTTCGACGTCGACGGCGTGACGCTGCACCCCGTGCCGATCTCGGCGCGCGAGATGAACTCGTACTACGAAGGGTTCTCCAACGACACGCTGTGGCCGCTGTACCACGACGCACTGCGCGAGTCGACGTACCGCGCCGCCGACTGGGACACGTACGTCACGGTCAACCAGCGCTTCGCCGACGTCATCGCCGACGTCGCCCCGCAGGACGCGATCATCTGGATCCACGACTACCAGCTGCAGCTCGTCCCGGCGATGGTCCGCACGCTGCGGCCCGACGCCGTCATCGGGTTCTTCCTGCACATCCCGTTCCCGCCCATGGAGCTGTTCACGCGCCTGCCGTGGCGCAACCAGATCATCGAGGGACTGCTCGGCTGCGACCTCATCGGTTTCCAACGGCCCATGGGGGCGAGCAATTTCGCCACGGCGGCCCGCATCCTCGTCGACGCAGATGTGGAGTACGGCGATCCGGGCGAGAGCAACGATGTCGTGATCCTCGACGATCACCGCTGCGAGGTCGGTGACTTCCCGATCTCCATCGACGTCGAGGAGTTCGCGACAGTCGCAGCAGGCAGGGCGACGCGGCGCCTCTACTCGCAGAACCGCGCGAGGCTCGGCGAG
>JACDGA010000390.1 GCA_013815505.1 Acidimicrobiia bacterium | reverse complement strand
GACGCGGGCCCGAGCCAACTACGACCATCCCGACGCGTTCGACTGGCCTCTGCTCAACGACCAGCTCGCGGCGCTGAGCGCAGGGGCGTCGGTGCCCGTTCCCATCTACGACTACACCCAGCACCTCCGCAGCGGGCAGTGCACCACCGTCCACCCGGCGGCGATCATCGTCGTCGAGGGGATCCTCGTGCTGTGGGAGCCGGCCCTGCGCGAGCGCTTCGACCTCAAGATCTACATCGACACCGACGCCGACGTGCGCCTGATCCGGCGCCTGCGCCGCGACGTCGCCGAGCGTGGCCGCACGCCCGAGAGCATCATGGACCAGTACCTGGCGACGGTGCGCCCGGCGCACGAGCAGTTCGTGGAGCCGTCGAAGCGCTTCGCCGACGTCATCATCCCCGAGGGCGGTCTCAACCGCCCGGCGATCGACGTGCTGCTGGCGAGGGTGCGAGAGCTCGTGCCGGGCGGTAATCAGCAGTAGCCGGCGTCATAGTCTGGACGGCGGTGGGCCAGGCAGACGAGTCCCCTCGCCGGAGCGCGTTCGCGCCGCGGACGACGACGTTCATCGGCCGCGACGTGGCGCTGCGCGACATCTCCCGCCTGCTCGAGACACGTCGGCTGCTGACACTCGTCGGTCCGGGCGGCTGCGGCAAGACGAGCCTCGCTGTCGCCATCGGCCGAGCGCTCGAGGACGGCTACGCCGACGGCGGCACGTTCGTCGACCTCGCCCCGGTGCACACCGGCGACCTCGTCCCGAACGCTGTCGCCGCCGCGGTCGGACTTCCCGAGCAAGGTGCGATGGCGCTCGACGAGGTCGTCCTCGCAGGTCTCGCAGGCCGCCACCAGCTGCTCGTCGTCGACAACTGCGAGGGCCTCCTCGACTCGTGTGCGCCGCTGATCGACGCCATCCTGCGCTGCTGCCCGCAGGTCACCGTGCTGACGACGAGTCGCGAACCGCTCGGCGTCGACGGCGAGACCACGTGGCGGGTGCCATCGCTCACGTTGCCGGCGTCCGGAGCGGACGACCCACTCGGTGCGCTGGTGGACTCGGACGCCGGCGCGCTCCTGCTCGATCGAGCGCAGCTCGCCCGGCCGGACCTGCGCTGGTCGGTCGACGACGCCGTTGCGGCGACGAGGATCTGCCGCCGGCTCGACGGCATCCCGCTCGCGCTCGAGCTGGCAGCGAGCCGCCTGCGCGCCTACAGCCCCGTCGAGCTCGTCGACGCCCTCGACGATCGCTTCGCGCTCCTCACGGCAGGGCCGCGCACCGCCCCGCCGCGCCAGCGCACGCTGGAAGCGTCCATCGCGTGGAGCTACGACCTGCTCATCGACTCGACGGCGACGCTGCTGCGACGGCTGAGCGTGTTCGCCGGCACGTTCGTCCTCGACGATGCCCGTGCCGTCTGCGCCGGCGACGGCATCGCTGCCAGCGAGATCGGGGGTCTCCTCGCCGACCTCGTCGATCGATCGTTCGTGCAGAGCGAGCGCGACGGGTACCGGCTGCTCGAGTCGGTGGCGGAGTACGCCGTCCAACGCCGCTCCGGCGGAGAAGACGAGCGTGCACGGCTCGCGCACCTGTCGTATGTCGCGTCGATCGCCCACGAGTTCGGTCGGCGGGCCGAGTCGGCCGAACACCTCGGGCTCGGCGAGCGCATCAACCGGCTGCTCGGTGACATGCGCAGCGCGTTGGGCTGGGCGATGCGCACGGACAGGGAGGTCGACGCGATGCGCCTCGCCGCCGACCTGCGTCTCTACTGGGTGATCGAGGGACGGATGCAAGAGGGCCGGCAGTGGCTCGAATCGGCGCTTGCCGCCGAGCGTGGTTCCGATCCGGACGATCGGGCGCACGCACTGCTCGCCGCCGCCTACCTCTCATTGCACTCGTTCGATCCGCGCCGCCAGGCCGAACTCACGAGCGAGGCGGTCGAGCTCGGGCACAGCAGCGAGGACCCGAAGCTGCGCTCGCGGAGCATGGTGCTCGACGGCTGGTCGAAGGTGTTTGTCGACCCCGTGCTCGCCCGACGCCTCTTGGAAGCGGGCCGTGATCTCGCCGTGGAGCTCGGAGAGTCGCCCCGCGTCGAGTTTGCGTCCTTCGGCTGCGGCGCCGCGGCCGTACTCACCGGCGATCTCGACGGCGCTGCGCGCGAGCTGGAGCACGGCATCGAGCTCGCTGCTCGTCGCAACACGTACGGCGTGAGCTTCGGACGTGGCGCGCTCGGGTACGTGCGCCTCCTCACGGGGCACGTCGACGACGCGATCCGCCTCACCAGCGAGGCCCTCGCCGTCGCCGGACACGACGCCAGGGCGCTCGTCGGTCAGTGGCACGCCCTCGCCCTCGCCCATGTCGGACGCATCGAGGAAGCACGCGAGGAGATGCGCGGGGTGCTCTCCGACGCGGCAGGTATCGGCAACCCGACGTACATCGCGGCTGTCGACGGCGCCTGGGTGGAGCTCGCCGGTGGCGACCCTGCGGCGGCGACGGCCCTGCTCAGCACGGCACTCCCTGACCTCGGGATGGTCGGCGAGTCGTGGTACGAGGCGCAGGCGTACCGCCTGCTCGGTGACGCCGCCGAGGCGGCGGGCGACCCGGTGGCGGCGCGTGAGCACCGCCAGCAGGCGATGCACGTCGCCGACCGCGGCGGCAATCCGCTCGCCCGCACCGTCGCGCTGATCGGCCTCGCCCGGTCGAGCGGCGACGACCCGGTACGAGTGCGCGCCCTCGTGCGCGACGCCATCAAGGCGGCCAGC
>JACDGA010000389.1 GCA_013815505.1 Acidimicrobiia bacterium | reverse complement strand
CGGCAGATGGACGAACGGCGTCGCCGAGTTCCCGATCTCGTCGAGCTTCCAGGCGATGGTCGTCGGTGGTGGCGACGTGGTGACGACGTGCGGGATCTTGATGGGCATCGGCGCCCTCGTCGGCGCGATCGGCTCGGGCATCGCCGTCTCCCGCTTCCTCGACGTGTAGAGGGCAGGCTCGTCGTCCTTCGAGGTCAAGTGCTGATGCGGATCAGCGTGAGTCCGTCGCGGACGGGGAGGATGAAGCTGTCGACTCGGTCGTCGGTGGCGACGGCATCGTTGAACGCCCGCAGCGACACCGTGGATGCATCGTCGTCATCACTCGGAGGTGCGGCGACTCGGCCCGACCACAGCGTGTTGTCGACGAGGATCACCCCGCCCGAGCGCACGCGGGGGAGCAGCGCCTCGTAGTAGGCGGCGTAAGACTCCTTGTCGGCGTCGACGAAGGCGAGGTCGATGTCGCTGCCGCCGAACTCGTCGCCGGCAGCGAGCGCGGCGAGCGTGTCGATCGCTGGACCGAGGCGGAGCTCGATGCGGTCCTCGAGACCGGCGTCGAGCCATGCGTCCCTGGCGATCGCCGTGTAGTCCTCGCTCACGTCGAGGCACAGCAGTCGGCCACCATCGCCGAGTCCGCGTGCGATGCAGATCGACGAGTAGCCCGTGAACGTGCCGACCTCGATCGCCCGTCGGGCGCCGACGAGGCGCGTCAGCAACGTCAGCAAGGCCCCCTCGTCGGGCGACACCTGCATCCGTGACCGGCCGCCGGTCGCCGCTCGCGTTCGCTCGACGAGATCGCGCAGCACGGCGTCGGGAGCAGCCGAGTGGTCGCCGAGGTACGACACGATCGCGGGGTCGAGGATGTTGAAGTCCGACACCCGTCCATCATGTCGCGTCGGTCGCTCTCGTCGCAGCTGGATGCGCGTGTGTCCAACGACACAGGATCTATCGGAACATGCGCGACGTCTGATGTGTTGGACACAACAACGTGAAAGGACGAGCGGCGATGAACACCGTGATGGAACAGAAGATCGAGACAGGCGACGTGCTGGAGCTGGTACTCCCCGACGCCGCAGGTGTCGAGGCGGTGAGCGCGATGGTGCTGCTCGCGACGGACGAGTTCGTGATCCTCGACCGCTGCGACGGTTCGACACCGTTCGTGCTGCGCTTCGACGAGCTCGGCGACTACCGCCGGTTCGAGCCCTCGCTCTGAGCGACGACTCCGCTCGCCCCTCGCTGTACGAGCGAGCGGGCGGCGATCCCTTCTTCCACACCCTCGTCGACGCCTTCTACGACGGCGTCGCCGACGATGACGTCCTCGCCTCGCTCTACCCCGAGGCACCGGACTTCGACGGCGCCCGTTGGCGGCTGCGCCAGTTCCTGATCCAGTACTGGGGCGGCCCCACCACGTACTCCGACGAGCGCGGTCATCCGCGGCTGCGGATGCGGCACCTGCCGTTTCACATCGGCAAGAACGAGCGTGACCACTGGCTGGCGCACATGTCCGCCGCCATCGAGACGGCGACCGCCGAGCTCGACGACGAGACGATCGCCGCCGAGCTTTGGGCGTACTTCGTGAAGACCGCCGAGCAGATGCGCAATGACACCGGCCTGCCGATCTCGTCGGCACCGCCCGGGCGCTGACCGCCGCCCCGCACCAGCTGATCCCGTCCGTGCCGCCCTCGGCCGATCCCGTCCGCTGCTGGCCTCACTAGGTTGTCGGACGATGCCCGCCGTGCGAGTCCGCAATCTGCGCAAGGCATACGGGCAGGTCACCGCGGTCGACGACGTGAGCCTCGAGATCGAGGAGGGTGCCGTCTACGCCCTGCTCGGCCAGAACGGCGCCGGCAAATCGACGGCCGTGGAGATCCTCGAAGGACACCGCAAGCGCGACAGCGGCGAGGTGGAGGTGCTCGGGCTCGATCCGGCTGACGGTGGGCGCGAGCTGCGCGACCGCATCGGCATCGTGCTGCAGAGCTCGGGCATCGAGCACGAGTTCAAGGTGCGTGAGGCGATCGAGACGTACGGCTCGGTGTACCGGCGCCGCCGTCCGATCGACGAGGTGCTGGAGCTGGCCGGCCTCGAACACAAGGCCGACGAGCGCGTCGGGACGTTGTCGGGTGGTCAGCAGCGACGACTCGACCTTGCGCTCGGCATCGTCGGCTACCCCGAGGTGCTGTTCCTCGACGAGCCGACCACCGGGTTCGATCCCGGGGCCCGTCGTCGGGCGTGGGACGTCGTGTCGAACTTGTGTACGGGCGGGACGACGGTGCTGTTGACGACGCACTACCTCGACGAAGCCGAGCACCTCGCCGATCGCGTCGGCATCATCTCGGACGGCTCCATCGTCGCCGAGGGCTCGCCGCAGGAGCTGATGGCCGGGATCGGCGTGAGCACGATCACGTTCACCTGGCCGGAAGGGGTCGGCTCGGGTGAGCTCGACGGCGTGTTGCCAGAAGACGCGGAGGTACGCGGCAACGCCGTGCGCATTGCCACGCCGACGCCCACGGCAGCGGTGCACGAACTGACGTCGTGGGCCGTGGCACACGACGTCGAGCTGCCGGCGCTGACGATCCAACCTCCTTCGCTGGAGGACGTCTACTTCCAGTTCGCGAACGACGAGCGGCCATGAGCGACCAGTGGCCGTCGACCGCAGGCATCGCGCTGCGACAGGTGCGCTATCAACTGCTGCTGCTGTGGCGCACGCCGATCGCCATGTTCTTCACCATCGTCCTGCCACTGGTGATGCTCGT
>JACDGA010000388.1 GCA_013815505.1 Acidimicrobiia bacterium | reverse complement strand
CCTAGCTCGTCGTCGACGAATTTAAGATGGCGACTTGGCGGCGCCAGCCACCCGCCGGCCAGACCGTCCACCACTCCGACCACGGCTCCCAAGGCGGATTCAGGTGGTCGTCGCAACACCTTGATCATGGAGGTGTGGTCGATGACGATGCGAGAGCGTCAGCGGGCCGTGCAGTTGTATCGGGGTCAGGTCCCGTCGCCGGGTCGGCCGACGGTGGCGTGGCGGCAGGACCGTGTGCGGTTCTGGGCGGCGATCGCGCGTGGCGGGAGGTCGGAGGACGCGGCGACCGAGATCGGCGTGTCATCCGCGGTCGGGACACGGTGGTTCCGTCACGCTGGCGGCGTGAACCCCAGCCTCGCCCCGACGGTGTCGGGCCGCTACTTGTCGTTCGCGGAGCGGGAGGACATCGCCATCTGGCACGCGCAGAAGCTCGGTGTGCGCGAGATCGCCCGGCGTATCGGGCGTTCGCCGTCGACGATCTCGCGTGAGTTGCGGCGCAACGCGTCCACTCGGACGTGGCGGCTCGAGTATCGGGCGTCGACGGCGCAGTGGCACGCGGAGCGAAGGGCGCGCCGCCCGAAGACGGCGAAGCTGGTTGCCAACGAGCGTCTCCGCGACTACGTGCAAGATCGTCTGGCCGGTGTGATCCGACGTCCCGATGGAACCCCGGTCCTCGGACCGGATGCCCAGTGGAAGGGCCGCAACAAGCCTCGTCGTCAGGATCGGCGCTGGGCGACGTCGTGGAGCCCGGAGCAGATCGCCAACCGGCTGCCGGTCGACTTCCCCGATGATGAGTCGATGCGGATCTCCCATGAGGCGATCTATCAGGCGCTCTACGTGCAGAGTCGCGGCGCCCTCAAACGCGAGCTGGTCGCCTGTCTGCGCACCGGACGGGCGCTTCGTGTCCCTCGTGCGCGAGCGCGGAAGCGACCAGGTGGGCACGTGACCGCCGGGGTGATGATCAGCGAGCGACCGGCCGAGGCCGAGGACCGTGCGGTGCCTGGCCATTGGGAGGGTGATCTCATCATCGGTCTCAACCGCTCCGCGATCGGCACCGTCGTCGAGCGCACGACGAGGTTCACGATGCTCATGCACCTCCCGCGCATGGAGGGCTACGGCATCGAGCCTCGAGTAAAGAACGGGCCCGCTCTCGCCGGCTACGGCGCTGAAGCGATGCGTGACGCCTTGGCGTCGCGATTCACGACGCTGCCCGAGCAGCTCCGCCGCTCCTTGACTTGGGACCGCGGCAAAGAGCTCGCCCAGCACGGCCAACTGAAGATCGACACCGGCCTCGCCGTCTACTTCGCCGACCCGCACAGCCCATGGCAGCGCGGCACGAACGAGAACACCAACGGCCTCTTGCGCCAGTACTTCCCGAAGGGCACCGACCTGTCCCGCTGGAACCGCGACGAGGTCGAAGCCGTCGCGGCAGCGCTGAACGCCAGGCCCCGCAAGACCCTCGGCTGGAAGACCCCCGCCGAGGCGCTCGACGAGCATCTACGCTCCATCCACCAAGGCGGTGTTGCGACGATCAGTTGAGCCCGGTTTGGGAGCCGTGGTCGGAGTGGTGGACGGTCTGGCCGGCGGGTGGCTGGCGCCGCCAAGTCGCCATCTGCAAGGCGTCGACGACGAGCTCGGCGCGCATGTGATCAGCGATCGACCAGCCGATCACCCGCCGGGACCAGGCGTCGACGACGACGGCGAGATACACCTTGCCCTCGCCGGTCGGATGCTCGGTCACGTCCGACACCCACAGCCGGTCTGGGCCCTCAGGGGTGAACTGGCGCTTGACCAGGTCATCGGACGGGGTGGCGTCAGGGTCGCGGCGGGTGCAGCCACGGCGTCGTTTGTGGATCCCGACGATCCCGTTGATCCGCATCAGCCGTTCGATCCGTTTGCGGCCGACCCGGCGGCCCTCGCCCAACACCAGCTCGTCATGGATACGGGGGCTGCCATAGGAGCGTCGAGAGGTGCGGTGGATCTCCCGGATCCGTTCGACCAGCTCGGCGTCGCCGACCCGGCGAGGACACGGATGGGTCTGCGCGTGACGCCACCCATAGAACCCGGCCGGCGACACACCCAGGGTGCGGCACAACACGGTGATCGGATAGTTCGCCTTCTCCGCTTCGACGAGCCCGAACATCAGCTCGGCCGATGCCCGTTCTCGGTGGCGAAGAAGGCCGCCGCTTTTCCCAGGATCTCTTTCTCCATGCGCAGCACCCGGTTCTCCCGGCGCAAACGCACCAGCTCCTCACGCTCAGGCGTCGTCAAGCCCTCGCGGACGCCGCGGTCGACGTCGGCTTGGACCATCCAGTTGCGCAGACAGCTCTCGCTGATGCCGAGATCCTTGGCCAACACGGCGATCGGCTTGGCCCGCTCCCGGGCCAGCTCGACAGCCCGGGCACGGAACTCCGGCGGATGCGGACGAGGCATACGGACTCCTTCTCGAGGTGCACTACCACCTCAGCGCAGGTGTCCGGGAAAGCGGGGGATGGTCAATCAGCTCGAGCTGGGTGACGCGTACATGAATCGGATTGGGTCGCTGCGGGATCTGATCGAGCTCAACGGCCGTGAGATCCGCCAGGCCGACGCCCGCATCCATCGCCGCCTTCGTGGCGATCCGGGCTACGAGGCGATCCAGCAGATCGCCGGCGCCGGGTGCGTTCTCGCTGCGGTGTTCGTCGCCGAGATCGGTGACGTCCATCGCTTCGCCGATCCTCGACGGCTGTGCTCGTGGGCCGGGTTGACCCCACGGT
>JACDGA010000387.1 GCA_013815505.1 Acidimicrobiia bacterium | reverse complement strand
TTTCCGGGGCTCGGCGCGCACGTCGTCTCGTGCCTCTACCGGGTGTCGGGTGGTGGTCTCGCGCTCGAACGTGCGCTCGCCGCGATCTGCTCGGACGTCTCGTCGGCGATCGAGCGCGGTGCGAGGGTGATCGTGCTGTCGGATCGCAACGCCGACGAGGTGGAGGCGCCGATCCCGTCGCTGCTCGCCACGGCCGCCGTGCACCACCATCTCGTGCGGACCAAGCAGCGCACGATGGCCGGTCTGCTGGTTGAGGCCGGCGATGCCCGCGAGGTGCACCACATGGCGCTGCTCGTCGGGTTCGGCGCCGGTGCGATCAACCCCTATCTCGCGTTCGAATCGGTGGAGGACCTCATCGCGTCCGGTTTCCATGGGCTCGGCGACATCGAGCCTCGCCAGGCCGTTCGCAACTACATCAAGGCGTGCGGCAAGGGCGTGCTGAAGGTGATGTCGAAGATGGGCGTCTCCACGGTCGCGAGCTACACCGGCGCACAGATCTTCGAGGCGATCGGGCTCGGGCGCGAACTCGTCGACAAGTACTTCACCGGGACGGCGAGCCGACTCGGCGGCATCGGCCTCGCCGAAGTTGCCGCCGAGGTCGCCGCTCGGCACGCCGTCGCCCATCCGACCCGCCCGTCCGAGCGCGCCCACCGCCGGCTCGAGCTCGGCGGCGAGTACCAGTGGCGTCGCGAGGGTGAGCTGCACCTGTTCAACCCACAGACCGTCTTCAAGTTGCAGCACGGCACGCGTGCCAAGCGCTACGACATCTTCAAGGAGTACACGGCGGCCGTCGACGACCAGTCGGAGAAGCTGGCGACGCTGCGTGGCCTGTTCAGGTTTCGCGACGGGCGCGAGGCGATCGAGATCGACGACGTCGAGCCGGTATCCGAGATCGTCAAGCGGTTCTCCACGGGCGCGATGAGCTACGGATCGATCTCGGCGGAGGCGCACGAGACGCTGGCCATCGCGATGAACTCGATCGCGGCCAAGTCGAACACGGGGGAGGGCGGCGAGGACGTCGACCGGCTCTACGACCCGCCGCGCCGATCGGCGATCAAGCAGGTTGCGTCCGGTCGCTTCGGGGTGACGTCGGAGTACCTCACGAACGCCGACGACCTGCAGATCAAGATCGCCCAGGGCGCGAAGCCCGGTGAGGGCGGGCAACTGCCGGGTCACAAGGTGTACCCGTGGATCGCGAAGACGAGGTACTCGACGCCGGGCGTCGGCCTCATCTCGCCGCCACCGCACCACGACATCTATTCGATCGAGGACATCAAACAGCTCATCCACGATCTGAAGAACGCCAACCCCATGGCACGCGTGCACGTCAAGCTCGTCGCCGAGATCGGCGTCGGTACGGTGGCTGCGGGCGTCAGCAAGGCGAAGGCCGATGTCGTGCTGATCTCCGGCCACGACGGCGGTACGGGGGCGAGCCCGCTGACGTCGCTCAAGCACGCCGGTGGACCGTGGGAGCTCGGTCTCGCCGAGACACAGCAGACGTTGCTGCTCAACGGTCTGCGCGACCGCATCGTCGTGCAGACCGACGGCCAGCTGAAGACGGGCCGTGACGTCGTCATCGCCGCGCTGCTCGGCGCCGAGGAGTACGGCTTCGCCACGGCGCCGCTCGTCGTGTCGGGCTGCATCATGATGCGGGTGTGCCATCTCGACACGTGCCCCGTGGGCATCGCCACGCAGAACCCCGAGCTGCGAGCGAAGTTCACCGGTAAGCCGGAGTTCGTCGTCAACTTCTTCGAGTTCGTCGCCCAGGAGGTGCGCGAGCACATGGCGGCGCTGGGATTCGCCTCGATGCAGGAGATGATCGGCCACGTCGAGGCGCTCGACACGCGCGATGCCATCGATCACTGGAAGGCCGACGGCCTCGACATCGGTCCGATCCTCGCCGAGCCCGAGAACCCCTACGGCCAGACGAACACGTGCTCGGTGGCGCAGGATCACGGCCTCGACGAGGCGCTCGACCAGGAGCTGATCCGTCTCGCCGAGCCGGCGCTCGAGCGTGGCGAGCGGGTCGAGATCGATATGCCGGTTCGCAATGTCAACCGCACGGTCGGGACGCTGCTCGGGCACGAGGTCACGAAGCGGTACCGGGGCGACGGGCTGCCCGACGGGACGATCGACATCACGCTACGCGGCTCGGCCGGTCAGAGCTTCGGCGCCTTCCTGCCGGCCGGCGTGTCGTTGCGCCTCATCGGTGACGCCAACGACTACCTCGGCAAGGGATTGTCGGGTGGACGCCTCGTCGTCCACCCCGACGAGCGATCGCCGTTCGTCGCCGAGGAGCAGATCGTCGCCGGCAACGTGATTGCCTACGGCGCCACCGCAGGAGCGCTGTTCATCCGTGGCGTCGTCGGCGAGCGCTTCTGCGTGCGCAACTCCGGGGCGCTCGCCGTCGTCGAGGGAGTCGGCGACCACGGCTGCGAGTACATGACCGGCGGGCGCGTCGTCGTGCTCGGGTCGACGGGGCGCAACTTCGGGGCGGGCATGTCGGGCGGCATCGCCTACGTCTACGACCACGACGGCGACTTCGGTGCCCGCGTGAACTACGAGATGGTCACGCTCGACGAGCTCGACGCCGACGACCAGTCGTTCCTGCACGAGACGATCACGCGCCACTACGAGCTGACGGGTTCGGCGGTCGCGCAGCGGGTGCTCGCGGCGTGGGCAACGGCGTCCAGCCGGTTCCGCAAGGTGATGCCGAGCGACTACAAGCGGGTGCTCACCGTGATGGCAGGCGCCGAAGC
>JACDGA010000386.1 GCA_013815505.1 Acidimicrobiia bacterium | reverse complement strand
CGGCGGTCGCGCCCGGATTGCGCCCGGACTGCGCCTCCGCGCGGAGATCGGCCACCTGGTTCGTCCGCTCGCCGAGCGTTGCCGACAGCTGCGTGACGGTGTCGAGGTCGGCGACGATGGCCGCCCTCACCGTGGTGTCGGCGGCGTGCTGACCCTCGCGATCGGCGACCTCGCGCTCGACCTTGGCGATGATCGCCTCGAGCAGGCGCGCCGCGTCGTCGAGCGTGGAGCCGACGGCGCCGCCACTGTCGTCGACGACGGGCTGGTTGGTGAGCGTCGACGCCTCGGCAGGCTCGCGGCCCATCGCCGACTCCACGGCGTCGAGCCGGTCGTTGATCGCCTTGCGGGCGACGAACGCGGCGGCGACGTCGTCGCGCTCGCCGGTCGTGCCCGACTGCGTGCGGTCGTCGAGCTGGAGCAGCCGATCGGTCATCGGCGTCATCCAGTCGCGCCACTGCCCGAGCCAGGTGTCGAGGTCGAACGGGGGAGCGGCCATCGCGCTCAGCGTCCGTACACCGCGGCCGGCGGTTCCGGCGCCGGCGGGTCCAGGGCGCCCGTGTCGAGCAGCCACTTCTCGTAGACCTCGGTCCACCTGCCGTTCGAACGCACGTCCTCCAGCACGCCGTTGACGAACTCCACGAAGTCGATGTCGTCGACGTTCATGCCGAGCCCGTACGGCTCCTCGGTGAAAGTGTCGCCGACGACCTGGGTGTTGGGGTCCTGAGCGACGAAGCCGGCGAGCACGGTGTCGTCACCGGTGACCGCGTCGGCGTCACCCTGCTGGAGGGCGACGAGGCAGTCGCTGATGTCGGCCCGGCCGACGACCTCCAGACCCGGGTAGCGCGCCTCGTCGCTGATTTCGTCGATGTTCGTGCTGCCGAGTGGGGCGCACACCCGTGCACCCTCGGCATCGAGCTGGCCGATGTCGCCGAAGCCCGAGTCCTGCTTGACGAGCACTTTCTGTCCGGCGTCGTAGTACTTCGACGAGAACGCGATCCGCAGCCACCGGGCGCAGTTGATCGTCATGGTGTGGGCGACGATGTCGACCCCGCCGTTGTCCGGTCCCGCCTCGAGCGCCGGGAGGCGCTGCGCGTACGTGATAACCCGGTATTCGATGAGCTCGTCGTCGTCGACGTCCTCGTAGCGGCCGCCGAAGATGGCGAGCGCGACCTCCTTCAACATGTCGACGTCGAACCCCTCGAGATCCCCCGTGAACGGGTTGCGCGAACCGAACAGCAGCGTGTCGCCGGAGATGCCGACGATGAGCCGGCCGCGCTGCGCGATCTCCTCCATCTTCGAGCCGGACGGCATCGCACCCCCGGGCGCCGGCATCGGCGACAACGGGTCGTACGACCTCGTGGCGTCCTCGGCGGCCTCGGCCTCGCTGCACTCCGGCGCCGGTGGTGGCGCCGTGGTGGCGGGAGCGTCGACCTCGACGCTCACTGCGTCGGGCAATGACGTGCCGCCCGAGCAGCCCCACAGCGCAACGGCGACCAGCCCAGCGACACTCTGACGACGCCGCATCAGCGGTACTCCCGCAGCCGCTGGCCGTACCCGATCGCCACCAGCACGGCAACGATCAACCCGGCGGCGATCGTCAGGATCCGCAGCATCCCGAGTCCCGAGCGGGCGTCGCTGAGGCGTTCGTCGGCGCGCGCGGCGTTGTCGTCGCTGACCGACTCGGTGGCGTCGGCGAACGCATCGAACTCGTTGACGAGGCCACCCTGGTTGCCGAGCGTCATCGCGACGGCGCCGTCCCAGTCGCCCGAGTCGTCGGCATCGCGCAGCCGCTCGTGGGCGTCGGAGTAGCGGCCGAACGCGATCGCCGACGGCCCACACACCCGGCAGCGATCGAGCGACTGGGCGGCGGTGGCCTGGGCGATGAGCCAGCGCGCCTCGTTGGCCTGACCGTTGCCGCGATTGATCAACGCCAGTGCCTCCTGCGAGCGGGCGTCGAAACCCGCCGCACGACTCTGCGTCGCGAGGTCGGCGGTCTGCAACGTCCCCACCGCCTCGTCGGCGTCACTCACCGAACTGCCCTGGCGGCTGGTCCCGGCGAGCACGACGATCGCCAACAGCACCCCTGCGACGGCGATCGGGACGTTGACGAGTCGCTTGAACCGTCTCGCCAGCCACAGCAGCCCGACGACGATCATGCCGAGCAGCGTCCATCCGGCGGCGTCGAACCACGCCCCGGCACGGTGGGCATCGTCGAGTCGACCGTTGATCGTGGCGCGCTGGCTCTGTTCCACCTCGCGCAGCAGCGTGACGATGTCGGCGTCCTCCGGGGCGTCGTTGGTGACGACGGCGTTCGCCTGACGTTGGTAGGCGGCACCGACCGGGAAGCCCTGCCGGTTGTTGGCGCGAGCCTGCTCGACGAGCCCGACGTAGCCGCCGAGCAGCTCGCTCGCCTCGGCGAGCCGTGCGGCGTCGGCGCTGTCGACGCCGTTCGAGACGTCGACGAGCTGCTCGGTCGCGCGGGCGATGGCGGCGAGGTACTCCGTGCGCTTCGCAGGGTCCTCCTGTCCACCGGCGAGGTACGACGATGTGGCGATCGAGTCCGCCTGCACCAACGACACCCGGATGTTCTGGACGGCGATCAGCTGCGATGACGCCTGGCGTACGTCGTCGATCGCGGCATCACGCCGGGCGAGTCCCAGTGAGCCCAGCAGCGCGAACAGGATCGCCGCGACGACCGTCGCCGCCTGAAGCCCGCGGAGGCGGTTCGCAGTGCGGCCCTGTCCCGCAAGGCGGCCGAGC
>JACDGA010000385.1 GCA_013815505.1 Acidimicrobiia bacterium | reverse complement strand
GCGTTGCCGTCTGTGAGCGCCTCGTGCAGCACGTCGGCCGCCATCCGGGCCGTCTCGTAGGCGTAGTCGATGCCCTCGCCGTTGAACGGGTTGACGGCGCCTGCGGCATCGCCGATGACGAGGTACGTCGGACCCTGCTTCGGGCCCACCGAGCCGCCCATCGGGATCCGCCCGCTCGTTGCCCGCTGCGTTGGTGCCTCGGGGTCGATCTGCCAGCGATCGGCGATCTGGTGGCAGTACCCGTCGAGCAGGTGGGTCGTGTTGACGCTCGTGAAGTCACGGAACGTCGACAGCAGCCCGACGCCGATGTTGACGGTGCCGTCGCCGACCGGGAAGATCCAGCCGTAGCCCGGCGCCGTGGTGCCGTTGCGGTCCTTGAGGTCGAGCGCCGACTCGATCCACGGGTCATCGTGGCGCGGCGTCTCGAAGTACGTCCTGATGGCCGTGCCGTACGGCCACTCCCGGGTCCGTGACGTGCCGAGGGCCCGCCCGAAGCGACTGTTCGCGCCGTCGGCGACGAGCGTGTACTTCGCCCGGATCTCGATCGGCTCGCCGCCGTCGCGCGACACGGACGCACCGTGCACGAAGCCGCGCTCGACGACGGGCGCCAGCGCCTCGTGTCCTTCGAGCAGCGTCGCCCCGGCGGCGACGGCGTTGCGGGCGACCATCTCGTCGAGGTCGCTGCGCCGCACGACATAGCCGTACGACGGGTACACGGGATGCGACGGCCACTTCAGCTCGAGCTCGCGCCCGCCGGCGGTGGCGCGCAGGCCGTCGAAGCGGTGGAACTTTGCCAGCGGGTCGCCGAGCCCCATCTCCTCCAGCTGGTGCACGGCCCGCGGCGTGAGCCCGTCGCCGCAGGTCTTCTCACGGGGATAGTGCTTGCGCTCGACGATCGCGACCCGGTGACCGGCGGTGGCGAGCCAGTACCCGGCAGCGGCGCCGGCAGGACCACCCCCGACGATGAGGACGTCGATCTCGCCGGGTCCCGTCGGCGCGTCGCTCATTGGTGCACCATGGCCGTGTGGACGAAGGACAGGGACGACGGGCGGTGCACCAATGACCGCGCCGCTGCTGCGCAGCGGCGCACCGTAATGATGGTTCGCTCGCGGGGCTCGCTCACGGACTGGCCGGCGAGGCGGGAGCCGGGGCGTCACCGATGGGCAGGATCTCGATCGGCGACCCCTCGGCGTTGACGATGCCGGCGTCGGCGAGCTCGGCAAGCGTCGTCTCCTCGGCCTCGAGCGCGACGAAGATCGGCGACTCCTCCGAGCACCACTGCTCGAACTCCTCGGCGTACTCGTCGGACTCCGGGTCGGCGCCACCGATCGTGTAGCGCTCGTCGCACACGACGGACAGGATCTCGACATCGGTCAGCCCACCGCCGGCGGCCTCGCTTTGAGCCGGCATGAGGCCCAACGAATTCGTCTCGTGCACTCCACCCTCACGATCGGGGTCGCCGTAGACATCGATCCCTTCGTTCTGGTAGTTCTGCGTGCCGAAGGAGACGAATCGGATCTGATCCTCGATATTGGGGAACGTCGCCAGCACTTCACCCTCGTTGAGCTGTCGCCCGGAGCCGCTGCCTGCTCCGTCGGCCAGGTGACACGACGAGCAGACACCGGCGTAGACCTCGGCGCCGATGGTGAGCGGATCCTCCGCAACTTCGGGCGGCTCGGTGAGGGCGCGGACGTACATGAAGCCCCACAGCGGCATCAGGCTCAGCCCGGCCATCGCCCAGAACGGGATCTTCGTGCGCCGCTTGGCGGCGGCGACGACAGGAGAGTCCGGCTTCGGCGCCGGTGCTGCCGGCGGGGCCGCCCCGGCCACCCGGGAACCGGGACCGGTGTTCGGGACGGCGGGCGCTGCCGCGGCGGTGGTGGCGGGCACCGTGCTCACTGGCTCGGCGCCGGCCGCGTCGGCTGCTGGCTCGGCGCCCTCCGCCGGTGTGCCGGTGAGCTGAGAGCGGCGCTCGCGCGAGCGCTTGAGCAGGTGTTCGGGGATCTCCGTCACTGTCGCCCCACGATAGACGGCTCATCTCCGAGATCGGAACTGCCGCGAGCGGTCCCCCTCATCACTTGTGCACAACCGCTGGGAGCGTCGTGGGGCGCTGGCAGAATGAGGTCCGAGAACGACGCTGCGACGGGCGCTGGCCCACGCGGGAACTGGTATCGGTTGCGCACCGCCCGGCTAAGTTTCGTGCAGAACGACCCGTCCCCCCACCGCCACACCACACGACCCATCGAAGGGCACACCGGACCGTGACATGATCGCCATCGACATCCTCGAATGGCCTGGGATGAACCAGGCGTTCATCGTCTCGTTCGTGGTGACCGTGGCGTTGACGTTGGCGGCGATCCCGTACGGCAAGCGCCGCCCGCGCAGCCGGCCGACGTCTTGGGGCGAGGCGATGGTCGCCTCCACGTACGTGTTCGGTGTGATGTTCCTCGGCTTCGGCGTCGTGCCCCACCAGTGGATCGACCACGCCGACAAGGACCTCGGCTGGGACAAGACGAAGCTCATCTGGGGTCCCGGCGGCATTTTGAAGCCGCAGTCGGCGGGCGGCTGGAACCCCATCACGCTGCAGTACGAGGCGGTGCGCGACATCGTCGTCGTCGTCATCCACGCGGTCTTCTTCGGGGTCATCATCTTCATGTGGCACTGGTGGCAGTCACGTGACCAGCAGACCGGCGCACCCGAGCTCGAGACGTCCATCTACGGCCGACCGCTTGTCAGGAAGGCATAGCGGGCGATGACACGCACCGA
>JACDGA010000083.1 GCA_013815505.1 Acidimicrobiia bacterium | reverse complement strand
GATCACCACTGCGAAGGCGACGCCGGTGGCGATCGCACCGACGCGTGTGGCCCTGCGCCGTCGATCGGACGCCGGCGTCACGAGCGCAGGACCTCGGACTCGAACTCGTACAACCGACGCTGCGCGATCACGTCGAGCACTGGCTCGGTCACCAGGTAGTCGAGGGGTCGACCGTCGACGAAGCGCTCGCGCAGATCGGTGCTCGACACCTCGAGGCGGGGTACCTCGACCCTGATCCAGTCGACGATCGGTGGCAACTCGACCCGGTTCCCCGGCCGGTCGACGACCACGAGCCGGGAGCGTTCGATGACCTCGCCGAAGCGCGTCCACGACTTCAGGCCGGCGGCTGCGTCGTCGCCGACGATCGTGAACAGCTCGGCCTCGGGGTGCTCGTCGCCCAATGCCTCCAGCGTGTCGGCTGTGTAGCTGGCGCCGCCGAGGTCGATCTCGGTGCGGCCGGCACTGAGGCCCTCGACGTCGCCGACGGCGGCCTCGACCATCGCCAGTCGGTCGAGCGCAGGAGTGATCTCGCGCGTTCCCGACTTCTGCCACGGGACATTGGCGACCATCAGGATCGTCAGGTCGAGATCCAGCTCGTGCGCCACGTTCACGGCCGTCACCAGATGACCCACGTGGGGAGGGTCGAAAGTTCCACCGAATAACCCGATCCGGCGGGGCGGTGGCACCGAACCATCCACAGACCGCTGGTCAGGCATGACCGCTCAGTGTACGGGTCCGCTTCGACCGGCAGTTGACACGTTTGTTACCATGAAAACTCCGATCCCCCCAGATCAGACCCCGAGCTTGCCACCCCCTCGACGCCGACGACCGGAAATCTCTTCCTTCGCGTGGCGCGGGCGTGGTCCTCAGGCTCGGGGCACGTCCCCCCACCTGGTCTTTCCCGCACGACTGGGAATACGACGAACACACGAACGGTTGAACCGACTGACATGAACGACTCCATTGGTCTGTATCTCAACGACATCGGCAAGGTCGCCCTCCTGACCGCCGAAGACGAGCGCGAGCTGTCGCGCATCATCGAGGCCGGACGCGAAGCGGCCGACCAGCTCGAGGCCGGAAAGAAGGGCAAGGAGCTGCAGCGCTCCGTCAAGGCCGCAGCGAAGGCGAAGGACCGGTTCATTCGCTCCAACCTGCGCCTCGTGGTCAGCATCGCCCGCCGCTACCCCCTTCCCCAGGGCATGGACCTGCTCGACCTCATCCAGGAGGGCAACCTCGGGCTCGAGCACGCCGTCGACAAGTTCGACTGGCGCCGCGGGTTCAAGTTCTCCACCTACGCCACGTTCTGGATCCGCCAGGCCATCGGCCGGGCACTCGACCAGAAGGCGAGCCTCATCCGCATCCCCGGCGATCGTTCGGCGAGCCTGCGGGCGGCGCTGCGTCAGGCGTCGGGTGACGGCGAGACCCTCGACCAGGCCAACGCCGAGCTGCACCGGCTCACCACGCCGGTGTCGCTCGACAAGACGGTCGGCGACGACGGCGATGCCACGCTCGGCGACCTCATGGCCAACGACGACGGCACGCCCGAAGAGCACGTCATGTCGATCATCGACAGCGACCTGCTCGACGAGCTGCTCTCGACTCTCGACGATCGTGCACGCTTCGCCGTGGAGGCCCGCTTCGGGCTCCTCGACGGCGAGCGCCGCAGCTTCCGCGAGGTCGGCGAGAGCCTCGGTGTCACCGCCGAGGCCGCACGGCGCCTCGTCAGCAGAGCTGTCATCGGCCTGCGCGACGACGCCGAGCGCATCCTCGCCGTCTGATCGAGCGGCCGGCGGCAACGCCGGACGAGCTCGTTACCCTCACGCCCGAACGACCCCACCGCTCCACCGGTGGGGTCGTTCACGTTGTGGACGGATTGCTCTGCGATCAGCCGGCGCGGTGGCCGACGATCTGCTCGTAGGAAACGGGGTCCGTCGCGCTCTCCGTCGAGAGCAACAGCACGCAATCGTGGGTGCGCAGCTCGCCAGCGGCGGCGAGCGCTCGAGCCCCGGCGAGCGATGCTGCGCCCGACTCTCCTGCCACGACGCCGACGCCGGCGAGGCCGCGCATCGCATCACGCGCATCGTCGTCGGTGACGGTCACGAGCCAGTCGATGCCGGCAGACACCCGTGGCCACGCCACCGGCGACGGTGTCCCGCAGTTGAGCCCGGCCATGATCGAGTGCTGCTCGCCCTCGAGCGTGATCACCTCACCGGCCTGCGCCGACGCCATGACGCAGGCGGCGTCGACCGGTTCGACGGCAACGATGCGCGTCGATGCCGCATCCGGCTGGCGGAAACGAGTCACGACGGCGGCCGCGAACGCGCCGACACCGACGGGGACGAGCACCACCGTGGGCGGCTGGGCTCCCGTCGCAGCGAGCTGCTCGTCGACCTCGGCGAAGATCGTCGAGTAGCCGTCGATGATCCACGCCGGCACGTCCTCGTAACCCTCCCACGACGTGTCCGAGATGACGAGCGTCCGCTCGTCTGCCCATGCGGCGACCTCGGCGACGGCGTCGTCGTAGCCACCCGACGAGATCGTCACCTCTGCGCCCTCTGAGGCGATCGCGTCGATGCGCGCGGCGACCGTGATGTTGGGAACACGTACGCGAGCACCGAGCCCGAGCAGCGCCGCCATCCGCGCGACGGCGCGGCCGTGGTTGCCGTCGGTCGCCGTCGCCAACGTCAGCGGCCCGAGCTCGCCAACACGCTCGCGCAGGTCCTCGATCGTGTCCCAGTCCTCGAACGGCCCGCCGTGCAGCGCTTCGAGAGCGCGGTAGGTGGCCCACGACGCGCCGAGCATCTTGAACGCCGGCAGCCCGAACCGCTCGTACTCGTCCTTGACGAGCACGTCGGCGACACCGAGCTCGGCGGCGAGCACATCGGTGACCCGCAGCGGCGTCGGTGCGTAGCCGGGGAGCTTGCGGTGAAACGCTCGTGGCGCGGTCGGCACCATCCCGGGATCGAACTCGGCGCGCCGCATCGGGTTGCGCACGACGCTCATCGGCGGTCCCTGCTCATGCCTGCGCGAACGTGTCGATCATCGTGCGCACGTCGGGGCCGAGCGGGTACAGGATCGGGCACGTGCACCCGGCGTCGATGTACTCGTCGATCTTGGCGCGCACCTCGTCGGGTGTCCCCGCAGCACAGATCATCTGCACGACGTCGTCGGGCACGAGCTTCGACGCGGCCACGACCTCGTCGTGGGTCGCCGGCCAGGTGAGCACCTTGCCGATCTCCTCCAGCAGATCGCCGCCGACACCAGATGCCTTCATGATGTGCGGCTGCTGGCCGAGGTACTGGGTGACGAGGAGGCGGGCGCCGTCCAGCGCCGCCTGGCGATCCTCGTCGACGGAGCAGACCACGAGCTGCGGCCGGTCCAGGTCGTCGACGCTGCGGCCGGCACGTTCCGCACCGATGGTGAGGTGCTCCATGGCCGTGCGGTTGTACGCCGGCGAGACGAGGTAGTTGAGCACGACTCCGTCGGCGATCTCGCCGGTGAGCTCCATCATCTTCATCCCCGTTGCACCGATGTAGATCGGCACGTCCTTCGGTCTGCGCTCCTGGTACACATAGTCGAGCTCGACGCCGTCGAGGTGCACGAACTCGCCGTCGAAGCTCACCGTCTCGTTGGCGAGCAGCGCCCGCAGCACGGTGACGACCTCGCGCATCGCCGTCAGCGGGTGCACACGATCGACACCGACCTTCGTCGCCAGCGGTTCCCACCAGGCGCCGAGCCCGGCGAGCACCCGCCCGGGGGCGAGGTCGTCGAGCGTCGAGAACAACGACGCCAGCCGGGCCGGATTGCGGGTCCAGATGTCGATCACGCCGGAGCCGACCTTGAGCCGCTCGGTCGTCGCGGCAAACGCCGCCATCGGCACCGATGCCTCGCGCACGAGGCGCGAGTCGGCCTGCCACACTGCCTCGAACCCCCGCTGCTCCGCGTACTGGGCGTGCTCGATCGCCTCGCCGAACGAGTGTGCGTCCTGCAGGTACAGCGCCATGCGGGTCATCGGATGTCCTCCATCGTCTTGAACAGTCGTTGCGCTTGCTCGGCGGCGCGGGCGCGGATTTCGATGGCGTCGACGCGGATCGGTGCCCCGTCACGCCAGACGGACTCACCATCGACCTCGACCTCCACCGGCCGGACGCCGGTGGTGAACGCGAGTCGCCAGGGGTCGATCGGGTCGTACGACCACGTGACCGTGTCGTCGCGAGCCTCGGGCATCAGCGTCCAGCCCTGCTCGAGCCACGACCACGGTGCGTCAGGCCCTGCGGTGACGTCGTCCTCGCGCAACCTGACGTACGCGAGGCGGAACTCGTCGAGCATGTCGGCGCCGATGCCGTCGGTGCCGAGGGCGACAGGGTTGGCGAAGCGGGCAGGGCGGGCGTAGCCCACGGCGTTGTTCATGTTGGAGCGCGGGTTGTGCACGATCGTGCCGGCGAGTCCGTGGTCGTCGGTGAGGTGCACGCCGTGGATCAGCAGCCAGTCGTCGGTGGCGTGCGGGCGGAGGCGGTCGGGGGCGTCGACGTCGACGGCCCCTTCTGCGACGTGCACGTGGACGCCGACACCGTGGTTCGTGGCGAGCTCGGCGGCGGCGGCGATCGTGTCGTCCGAGCAGGTGAACGCAGCGTGCAGGCCGACCATTCCGAGACCGCCCTCGCGCAGGTAGCGATCGTTCTCCTCCAGCCCGCGCCGGGCGCCGTCGCTCATCGTCCGCGTGTCACCGTCACCGTGACGGTCGGTGAGCCCGTACGCGCAGGAGACACGCACACCGACCTCGGCGCAGGCGTCGGCGAGCACCGAGAGGGAACCCTCGATCGCGTTCGGTGACTCGTGGTGATCGACGATCGCCGTGCACCCCGACTCCAGTGCTTCCAGCGCGCCGAGCATCGCCGACCAGCGCAGCATCTCGAGGTCGAGCGACCTGTCGAGCCGCCACCAGACGAGCTCGAGGATCGACGTGAAGTCGTCCGGCGTCCGTGGTGGCGGCGGCATCCCTCGCGCCAGTGCCGAGTAGAGGTGGTGGTGGGCACACACCAGCCCCGGTGTCGTCGCAGTCACGTCCAGGCGCTCACCCGTTCGCGGTTCGAGTCGTTCTGCAGCGGCAGCTCGTTGCGCCACTCGCCGTCGCGGTCGTGCATCGCCGCGGCGACGGCGCCCGCTGTGGGGACGAGGCCGATCTCGCCGACGCCCTTGACGCCGTACGGGGAGTTCGGCTGGGGCGCCTCGATCAGGATGACGTCGACGGGAGGCATGTCCTTCGGGCGGATGATCGCCAGCTGGCGCAACGTCGTGTTCGTCGGCCTGCCGTCCTCGTCGGTCGGGAAGCCCTCGCTCAGCGCGTAGCCGAGGCCCATGTGCACCGATCCCTCGATCTGGCCCTCGCAGAGCAGCGGGTTCACCGCTCGCCCGACGTCGTGGGCGGCGACGACACGCTCGATGTCACCGCTCTCGGCGTCAAGGATGACGAGCTGGCTGGCGTACCCGAACGTCGAGTGGATCACGGGGTGTTCGACGGGGTCGCTCATCTTGTTCGTCCAGTCGACGACGTAGCTGCCCTCGTAGTCGACGTCGAGCTCACGCCCTCCCTCGTTGGCCGCACGGCAGGCGTCGGCGACGGACCCGGCACCCATCAACGTGCCGCGGCTGCCGGTCGTCTGACCGGCCCCGAGCTCGCGAGTCGTGTCGACGATCACGACGATGTCGTCGGCGGCGACGCCGAGCTCCTCCACGGCGACCTGAACGGCGACGGTGTGCACGCCCTGGCCCATCTCGGTCCAGCAGTGGCGCACCTCGATCTTGCCGTCGGAGCGGAAGCGCACGACGGCGCGGGCGATCTCCTTGAAGCCGTTGCCGAGGCCCGAGTTCTTCAGCCCGAGCCCGACACCGACCGGCTTGCCGGCAGCGCGCGCCTCGTCGTACGCGTCGCGCACGGCATCGAGGCACTGGCGGGCACCGGCAGCACCGTCATCGAGGATCTGACCTGGGCCCCACTCGTCACCTGGCACGACGACGTTGCGCGAGCGCATCTCCCAACCGCTGATGCCGACCAGCTCGGCGAGCCGATCGACGACGCCTTCCATCGCGAACTGCGCCTGGTTGGCACCGAAGCCCCTGAATGCGCCGCACACCGGGTTGTTCGTCCGCACGGCGACCGATTCGACGTCGAGGTTCGGGACCCGGTACGGGCCGCAGGCGTGGCCGGCAGCACGTTCGAGCACCTTCATCCCCACCGACGCGTACGGGCCGGAGTCGCCGATCGCACGCACCTTGAGCGCGGTCAGTCGCCCGTCGTCGTCGCAGCCGGCCCAGTACTCGAGGCGGATCGGATGGCGCTTGGGGTGCAACAGCAGCGACTGCTCGCGGGTGAGCGAGACCATCACCGGGCGCGCCAGCAGCCACGCCGCGAGCGCGGTTTGCGCCTGGTTCGACATGTCCTCCTTGCCGCCGAACGCTCCGCCGTTCGAGACGAGCTCGACGGTGACCTGCGAGGGATCGACGCCGAGCACGGCGGCGATGTCGTTGCGGTCGTCCCACACGCCCTGCCCACCCGAGTAGACGTACAGCCCGCCGTCGTCGGTCGGCACCGCCAACGTCGTCTCCGGCTCGACGAAGGCGTGCTCGATGCGCTGGGTCTGGAACGTGTCGTGCACGGTGTGCGCCGACGCCGCGAACGCCTCGTCGAAGGTGCCACGGGTGTAGGCCGAGCGAGAGAGCACGTTGCCGTCGAGACCCCACACGGCGTCGTCGCTGTCGATCGCCCGCACGGCGTCGACGATGGGCGGGAGCACGTCGTAGGCGACGTCGATCAGCTTTGCGGCTCGGCGGGCGATGGCCGGCTCGTCGGCAACGACGACGGCGAGCACGTCGCCGAGGTAGGAGGTGCGTCCACCCTCGGGGATGAACACCGGCCAGTCCTTGTGGATCAGCCCGACGCGCAGCTCGCCCGGCACGTCGGCGCCGGTGTACACGGCGTGCACGCCCTCGACGGCCAGCGCCGGGGCGGCGTCGATGCTCAGCACGTCGGCGCGGGCGTGGTCGGAGAGGCGCAGCGCGCCGTGGAGGAGGCCCGGCGCGTTCATGTCGCCGACGAACGGGCGGCGGCCGACGGCGAGCGAGCAGCCCTCGTACTTCGCGCCTCTGGTGCCGACACCGCCGACCGTGACCGGCACCTCGATGCGGTCCTGCGCGATCGCCTCGACGGCGTCGAGGATCTTGATGTAGCCGGTGCAGCGACAGAGGTGGCCGCCGAGGTGGCGCGACGCCTCCTCGCGCGTGAGCCCTGCGCCCTTGCGGTCGATCAACGACTTGGCTCGAACGACGATGCCCGGCGTGCAGAACCCGCATTGCAGCGCACCGGTGGCGGCGAAGGCGTTGGCGTAACGGTCGACCTCGAGCGGGTCCATGCCCTCGAGGGTGAGCACCTCGGCCCCCTCGGCCTTGTCGAGTCCGGTGACGCAGGCGACGCGCGCCTTGCCGTCGATGAGCACCGTGCAGCAGCCGCACTGACCCGACGGCGCGCAGCCGTCCTTCGTCGACGTGAT
>JACDGA010000005.1 GCA_013815505.1 Acidimicrobiia bacterium | reverse complement strand
GTGATGGGCGGTCCAGTGTGGCCGCGCTCACCCCTGGGACGGAATCGACCGACCGATCTCGACATCTCTCGGCAGAGACTCCTCGAGGTCCGACGCGCCCGCACGCAGGGGGAATCAGACGCCCTCGTGGACCTTCGCAGAAGTCCTGCTAGATGACCTGCAGTGTTTGTGGAGCTGGGGGGAATCGAACCCCCGTCCATCAGCCGGTGGACGAGCCTGCTACGACCATTCCCGACATCGAGGCTGACGCTGCCTCACCGGCGGGTCGGATGAAGGGTGGCCCAAGGGCCGCCGATCAACGCCCGGTCTTTGCCGGGTGTCAGCCGTCTTTCCGGCTGCCAGCGGACTTTCCCGCTGTCATCCCCCGCTTCTGTTGCCGGGCTGCGATGGAGTGGCCCCGTGCGACATTGCTGCTCACGATGACTCTCGGTTACCTGACTAGGTCAGGCTGCGAGAGCGAACTGCTCATCGGCAATTCTTGGTTGTGCCCCGTTTAGCGAGTCTGAGCAACTCGGGTCGCTGACCCGGCCAGCGTTACTGACGTCGAAACCAGTCAGCCCCGTTGACACTTGTCGTGCGGGCACCAGGCTAGCGGCGTCGCGACCCGCACAGATCGACGATGGTCGGACGTTGGTCGAGGGAACGACGTGGCGCCGCCCGTCGTCGGAGCGACCATGGGAGACTCGTCGAGATGAGACGTGGCGTGATGATGCTGGCGGCGAGCACCGCGCTGATCGTGGCGGCAGCGGCGTGCAGCGCCGATCGGGTGTCCAACGTGTCGAGTGAGAACCTCGTGTCTGATTCCACGACGCCGACGACCCCGACGAGCTCGGACGGCACGATCAGCAACAGCATCCCGCCCGGCACGATCACGCTCCCGCCAGAACTCACCAACCCGTCCACGCCGTCGACGGGCAGCGGCGGCACGGCTAGCACCAGCCTTCCGGGCACTGACTCGACGCCGCTCGACAGCACACCGGGCACCGTCGACGTGGAGGTGCCCCCGAACTGCGACGAGCTCCCCGACGGTGCGCCGTCGATCATCGTCGCCGACAACGAGGGCGTCGTCTACCAGGTCGGCTCCGACGGCACGCAGATCATCGCCGACAGCAAGAACCTCCCCGCCAACATCAACTCGGCGTGGCGAGCCGAAGGCGGCGCCCTGTGGGTCACGCTCGACGCGTCCCTGGCGGGCGGCGCCAGCATCGGCCGTCTCGACGCCGCCGGCTATACCGAGATCGCAACCGGCACCGTCAACGTGCAGCACGTCGGCACGATCGACGACGTGCCGGTTGCGCTCTGGTTCGAGTACGGCAGCGCCACGTCGGAGGGCCGAGCGGTGATCGAGGACGCCGACGGCAACCAGACCGAGCTGCTCGACCGTTCCAGCGAAGGCATATTCAGCATCGCCACGGGTGGTCTCGGCGGTAATGGTGCCGTCATCAACGAGGAGAGCTCCGACGGCGAGCGGTTCCGCTTCTTCGACGGTGCCGGCGTGGAACGCACCGACTGGTTCAACCCCACCGACGCGAACGGCTCGAAGCCCGGCCCGCCGAAGTACACGGCTGCGACGCCGTCACCCGACGGTGAACGCCTCTCGTGGCTGGAAGAGCCCGTGTCGGATCCTGCGACGGGCGAGCTCACAGGCGAACGGAACCTGGTCGTCGCGTCCACCGACGACGGCACAGAGTCGTTCCGCCTGCGCATCGGTGAACCGTCGGAGTTCGTCACGACGTCGGACTACGACGGCCAGTGGTATCTCGTCACGTTGAGCGGCGGCACGCGGCTGATCGACACGATGAAGTCGGGCGAGGGAGCATCGCTTGTCCCGTGCATCCCGGCAGGCTCGGCGACACTCGACCGCGGCGGCGGAGGCGGGTCCGATCCGCCGCCGAGCACGCCGCCACCCACTACGCCGCCACCCACCACGGCCCCACCGACGACGGTGCCGCCCACCACCACGGTGCCTGTCGATCCGGACGGCACGGTGCCCGGCGGAACCGGCCCCGTCATCGATCCCTGAATCCTTGATCCCCTGATCCTCTGATCCGGCCGGTCCCGGCACCGGTCCCGTCGTTCTGTCATGCCGAAAGTGGCCACAGCGGCCCGATTCACATGACAGGTCGAGGTCGACGTGGGTCGCGTCAGTCGAAGCCCTTTCGGTGGCGGCCCATCGCCCTGCGGATCTCCATGTCGGCGTCGCGCTCGGCAAGCACCTGGCGCTTGTCCGATCGGCGCCGCCCACGTGCGAGCGCGAGCTCGACCTTCGCCCGGCCGTCCTTGAAGTACATCCGCAGCGGCACGAGCGCCAGGCGGTCCTGCGCCATGCGGGCGTCGAACCGTTCGATCTCGGCACGGTGCATGAGCAGCTTGCGCGACCGATCGGGCTCGTGTGACCCGACACCGACGGCGAACTGGTACGGGGCGATGTGCACGCCTTCGAGCCACAGCTCGCCGTCCCGGCTGCGGGCGTAGGCGTCGGCGAGCTGCACCTGCCCATCACGCAGGCTCTTCACCTCGCTGCCCGACAGCACGAGCCCGGCCTCGACGGTCTCGAGCACGTCGTAGTCACGCCGGGCTCGGCGATTGCTGGCGATGAGCTTCGTGCCGTCGCCTTTCACGTCGCCTCGCTCTCCGTCGTCCTGTGGGAGCGCCGAGGCTAGCGGCGGTCGCTCGGTAGGGTTCCCGCCGTGCTGGAGATGGCCGCTGCCGTCCTCGACGAGATCGCAGCCATGGCCTACGCCGCCTACCCGCTCGAGGGATGTGGCCTGTTGGTCGGCACGCCGGGGACGACGACCGCTGTCGTCGAACGGTTCGTCCGCTGCCGCAACACAGTGGAGTCGGCGAGGGTCTACACGGTCGATCCGCTCGATCACTTGCACGCCGAGCGAGCCGCCGAGGACGACGGGTTCGAGATCATCGGCGTCGTGCACAGCCACACGCACTCCGAGCCGTACCCGAGCGCGACCGACGTCGCCCAGGCGCCCGATCCGTCCTGGCACTACGTGATCGTGGGCCTGAAGCGGGCGGCGCCCGAGTTCCGCGACTACCGCATCGCCGACGGCGACGTCACCGAGCTCCCGATCACCGTCGTCTGAGGTGGGTGGCGGCGACAGGGGGCTGGAATGGATCGCCGGATACGATTGTTGAGAGAACAGATCGGGTTCATCAACTTCTTGAGGAGGACGCCGGCGTGTTGGTGACGAGTGCAGTCAACGACCAGGTGTTGACCCTGATCGGCAACACCCCCGTCGTCGACGTCTCCGTGCTCTCTCCCAACCCTGACGTGCGCCTCGTCGCCAAGCTCGAGAGCCAGAACCCGTTCGGGTCGGTGAAGGACCGCATCGCCCGCGAGATGATCCAGCACGCCGAGGACGCCGGCCACCTCCACCCGGGACAGACCATCGTCGAGCCGTCGTCGGGCAACACCGGCATCGCCCTCGCCGCCATCGCCCGGCTGAAGGGCTATCCGATCAAGATCCTGATGCCCAACAGCGTGTCGATCGAGCGTCGCCAGATGCTCGAGGTGTTCGGCGCCGACATCATCCTCACGCCCGGCGAGGAAGGCTCCAACGGCGCCGTGGCGCGGGCCGAGCAGCTCGCCGCCGAGCACCCGGAGTGGTGCCTGCTCTACCAGTACGGCAACGACGCCAACCCGGGTGCCCATTACCGCACCACCGGTCCCGAAATCCTGCGTGACGTGCCCGACATCACCCACTTCGTCGCCGGTCTCGGCACGAGCGGCACGCTGATGGGCGTCGGGCGCTACCTCAAGGAACAGAACGCCGACATCAAGATCATCGCGGTCGAGCCGCCGCTCGGCGAGCGCGTCGAAGGCCTGCGCAACATGGACGAGGGCTACATCCCGCCCGTGTTCGAGAACTGGAACGGCGCTCAGCTCCTCGACCGCAAGCGAGTCGTCCGGCCCCGTGAATCCATCGAGTGGACGCGTCGGCTCGTCAACGAGTGCGGCGTCTTCGCCGGGCTTTCGTCGGGCGCCGCGCTGGCAGGGGCGGCAAAGGTGGCGAGCGAGATCTCGAGCGGTGTCATCGTGTTCATCGTCTGCGACGGCGGGTGGAAGTACCTCTCGACGGGCGCCTACACCGCCGACCTCGACGAGGCCGAGGCCGCCGCCGAGAAGATCATCTACTTCTGAGCGAACGGGCCGACGTCCCGCTCTGGGGAAACGGCCAGCGTGCAGTGTGCGCGGCGAGGAAACGTGCGCTCGATCGACCAACATGGGGCCGAGATGAGCGACAACGGACCCGACGAGCCAACACAGCAGCATCGACCCGACGGCGCCGACGACCCGGTGGAGGGTGAAGAGGCAGCCGAGCCGGTGCCCGGTGAGCCAAGCTTGTTCGCCGACTCACCGCGCCCTCCGGTCCGCCCGAGCGACGCAACCTCGTCCCTCACCACCGGTGACGACCCCGCATGGGGAGGCCCGCCACCCGGTGCCGAACCGGACGCCGACGACCCGACACCGGACGTGGCGCCCGATGAACCCGGTGGCGACTGGACGCAGCCCGAGCCGACGGCGATCGCTCCCACGGCCCCCGACGCGACGGCGGCCATGGGTGCGGCCGGGGCAGCTGGCGCGGCCGGCGGTGGCGCGTTCGACCCCGGTGGGCCGTTCGGCGGCGGCGCGGGCGGCGGCGGTGGGGGACCGTTCGACGACGAGCCACCGTTCGACCCCGACGAACCCGTCCCCTGGTACCGAGAGCGCGGCCCGGTGGCGGCGCTGATCGCCGGCATCGCCGCAGTGGTGATGATCGTCATCGCCATCCTCGTGCTCGGCGGCGGTGACGACGAGGAGGTCGATCCCGCCGTCGACACCAGCACCACCGCGATCGAGACCACGACGACTCGCAGGCGTCCGCCTCGCACCACCACGACATTGCCGCCGACGACGCTGCAGCCCACCACGACGACTCGCAGGCGGCCGCCGCGCACGACGACGACGTTGCCGGCGACGACGCCGCCGACGACCACGACGACCCTGCCCCCGACAACCACCACGTTGCCACCCACCACGACGACGCTGCCACCCACCACGACGACGCTGCCGCCCACGACGACGACGTTGCCGCCCACCACGACCACGCTGCCGCCGACCACGCTGCCGCCCACGACGACGACGCTGCCACCCACCACCACGACGGCACCACCGACCACCGTGCCCGAGAACCGAACAGCCTGGAAGGTGCTGCGCACCAGCCCCGACCTGTCGAAGGCACGCAGGTACATCGAGGACGCCGAGCTGCGCGATGCGCTCGACGACCCCGACACGCCGCTGACGTTCCTCGCGCCGAACAACGACGCGTTCACTGCGGTGGAGGAGAGTCCCGGTGGTCCCGAGCTGCTCGGCGATCGCGACCGGCTGCAGGAGCTGCTGCTGCGCCACATCGTCGATCAGCCACTCTCCGAGGACGACCTCTTCTCCAACGACGAGCTCCCAACAGCGGGTGGCGACGTGCTCGATGTGGATCAGGAGGAGCGCACGATCGAGGACGCATCGATCATCGACGGTGACCTCGGCAACGGCGGTGGCGTCGTGCACGCCATCGACCTCGTGCTGCTGCCCTGATCGCCTGCGACGGGCCGCGTCGCCGCCGGCCGCAGTGCCCGCTCAGGCGGCGGGGGCGGGATTGGCGCGGGGTTGCTCGCCGTCGCCGCGGCCGCCCTTGATCCACTGCCGCCCGAACAGGAAGATGACGGGCATCGTGAACAGCAGCGGGCCGATGACGGCGAGCGGCCGCGTCAGCCACCAGCCCGCCGTGGGGTCGGACGTTTCGTTGTTGGAGCCTGACGCCAGGTAGCGCACGGCGAGGTACACGGCCATCCCGGTCGAGTGGAACAGGAACAACGGCAACGAGAAACGGTTGATCGTCGCCGACGCCCGCTCCCAGCGCGGCTCGGCGAGCTTGCGCTGCAGCGTCGGGCGAACGACCTCGACGACGCCTGCCTGGAACATGACGAGGGCGATGATGCACAGGGTCGGCGGCGCCATGTTGGACCGTTCGCCGGGCACGCCCACCATCGAGCCCGGGTAGAGACCGCTGCCGACGAGCCCCGCCAGCGCGAACAGCCCGGCGAGCAGGAGCGTCCAGTCGACGCTGCGGCGGGCGGCGACGATGCGCTCGTAGAAGAAGCCGAGCTGATGGCACAGCCCCCAGACGAGCACCATGTTGACGAGACCGAGCCAGGGGACGTCGTAGCGGAAGCGGACGATGTCGACGGCGCCGGCCGCGCCGGCGAGAACCACGAGCACCACCGTGTCGGCTCGTGCGTGCAGCCACAGCGCGACGGGTAGCAGCGCGATGAGCATCAGGTAGACGGCGAGGAACCAGAGCGGGCTGACGACGAGCGTGACCGCCCGGCCGATCCACTCCCACCCGTAGATGCCCTGCAGCGCCGCTCCGAGCGCGACCCACGTCAGCGCAAGCGCGAGCCCGGGGATCGCCAGACCCTTGATCCGCCGCCACGTGAAGTGCCAGATTCGTTCGCCACGGGCCGATGCCTTCTCCCACGCCTTCAGATGTGAGAACCCTCCGACGTAGAAGAACAGCGGCATGACCTGCAACAACCACGTGGCGAGCCACAGGCCGGTCGTGAACCCGATGGGGTTGGTGGCGTGCGGACCGTCGTCCTCCCAGACGATGATCGTGAAGACCCAGTGCCACGCCACGACGACGAGCAGACTGAACGCTCTGATGAAGTCCACGTACCCATCGCGCCCCGACACCGCCGCGGTGGTCGTCTCCTGGGTGATGGGGCTACTGCTCATCAGCAACATTCTCGTCAATCGCGTGCTGCCGCACTGGTCATACGTGCCGTGGAACCTCGCCGTCGCCGCGACCGTGGTGGTGCTGGCGCGACGGGCACGGACCGGTGCCGAGATGGGCCTCGCGAGGTGGCGGCGCGGCGCCCTGCTCGGCGGCACGATCGCCGCTGGGGTGCTCGTCGTCTACGCCGTCGCGGCGGCGATCCCGGCGACGCGCGACGTGTTCAGCGACGAGCGGGTGGGCAAGGGCTGGTCGTTCCTCGTCTACCACTCGCTGATCCGCATCCCGCTCGGCACCGTGGTGCTCGAAGAGCTCGCCTTCCGGGCCGTACTTCCCGCCCTGTTCACCCCGCCGACCTCGGCCTGTCATGCCGATCATGCCCGTTCGGGCAGATTTCGCATGACAGAACGGGTGCCGGCGGGGGTGGTGCGCGGCGTCGTGGTCGCCTCGTTGCTGTTCGGGTTGTGGCACGTGCTGCCGGCGTGGAACGTCAGCGACGTCAACCCGCTCGTTGCCGACGTCTTCGGTGACGACGGTGTCGGGCAGGCAATGGGCGTCGTGATGGCCGTCCTCGGCACGTTCGTCGCCGGGCTCACGCTCTGCGTGCTGCGCTACTGGTCGGGAAGCGTGCTGGCACCGATACTCGTCCACGGCGCGACCAACTCGTTCGGCTACGCCTTTGCCTGGTCGATCGGCTGACGCGCGCCTGGTGGGTCGCCTGACGCCGCCCCGGACGATCCGCTCAGTCCGTGGGACGCTGACGCAGCTGTTTGGTCTGGCTCCGCCGCTTCTTCGCCTCGACACGCCGCTGCTGCGACGCACGCGACGGTCGCGTCGCCCGGCGAGGCGGGGGAGGCGGTGCGATCGCCTCGGCGACGGTGTCGGCCAGCCGCGCCCGCGCGATCTCGCGGTTGCGCAGCTGCGATCGGCGATCCGACGCCGCCACCGTGAGCACGCCGTCGACGAGCGAGGTGCGCAGGTTGCGGATTGCTCGCGAGCGCTGCGTCGCCGACAGCGCCTCGGAGTCGGCGACGTTCCACGACAGCTCGACCCGTGTGTCGGACGTGTTGACGTGTTGGCCGCCGGCGCCCGACGAGCGCGAGAACCGCCAGCCGAGCTCTGCCGCCGGGATGGTGAGGGCGGGGGAGACCCGCAGGTCGTCGCCGACGTCTGCTGCCATGCGCGTCCTACTCGGCCTTCAGGGCCGCCGTCATCTCGGTCAGCCCACGGAGCATCGCTTCGGCTCCCGACGGGTCGAGGGCAGCGAACGGCGTCTCCATCATGTCGTCGGTGAGCGCGTCGGCACGGTCGAGCAGCTCACGATCCTCGGGGCGCACCGATGGCGTGTCCGACCAGCCGAAGGTCTCGTAGAAGTCGGGCCGGCGGAGGTAGTGCGCCACGGCGACATCGATGCCCGTCGTGACGACGGCCGCGAGGTGGGCGCTGCCGCGCGCTTCTCGCAGGCAGATGCACAGCTGCATTGCCCGGGCGGCGTCGTCGTCTGGCAGCGGTTCGGCGTCGACACCTGCGTACTGCGCCAACCCTGCGGGGTTGACGGCGTCGTTCACGGCCGCTGCGGCGACGCAGAATGCCGCCAGGTCGAGGTCTGCGAACTTCGTGCGGGCGAGCTCGGCGGCGCAGGCGAGATGCAATCGCGCACCCTCGCGAGGGTCCATGGTGTCTCTCGCCTTGTTCCAGATCTTCGTCACGAGATCGGGGTGAAAGTAACCGAACGCGCTCGTCACGACCTCGGGATCGACATCGCCGAGCACGCCGCCGCGGCCGAGGAAGTAGAACTGGTACCCGCCGAGGCCGCGCTCCTTGCCGGCGTCGAGGGTGTTGGGAACGAAGTAGTACGCCGAGCCGATGTCGGCGATCATCGGCGCGCACTTGATAGCGAGCTCGTGGGGTGTCATGGCGCAGGAACGTAGCCTTGTCCGCCGTGGAGCGACCGATCGGGATGTTCGACTCGGGATTCGGGGGGCTCACCGTTGCTCGCGCGCTCATCGATCTGTTGCCCGGCGAAGACCTCGTCTACATCGGTGACACGGGCCGCTACCCCTACGGACCACGGCCCGCCGACGAGGTGCGCAGGTTCGCAGAGGAGTTGGCGCGCAGCCTCGTCGACGAGCACGGTGCCAAGGTCGTCATCGTCGCCTGCAACACCGCCGCAGCAGCTGGGCTCGACGAACTGCGGGCCACGATGCCGGTGCCGATCCTCGACGTCATCGCCCCTGGTGCCGAGGCGCTCGTGCGAGCCACCGCAACAGGGCGGGCAGGCGTGATCGGCACCGTGGGCACGGTGGCCTCCGGCGCCTACCGAGCCGCCGTGGCGAGCACGGGTGCGCCTGTACAGCTGACGACCGCGGCGTGCCCCGGCTTCGTCGAGTTCGTCGAACGCGGTCAGACCGAGGGCGACGAGGTCACGGTGCTGGCCGAGCGGCTCCTCGCCCCGGTGCGCGAGGCCGACATCGACGCGCTGCTGCTCGGCTGCACGCACTATCCGTTCCTCGCCCGCACCATCGGCGAGGTGATGGGCGCCGGGGTCACGCTCGTCAGCAGCGCCGACGAGACCGCGTTCGCCGCGCAGCGCATCCTCGGCGAGCTGGGACTGCTGCGGGCGCCTTCACGTGCCGGCGACGCTGCGCGGCGCGGCGAGCACCGGTTCCTCTCGAGCGGCGATGTCGACGTGTTCCGCCAACTCGGTGCGAGACTGCTCGGCCCCGAGCTCGATCACACCGAGCCATGGAGCCCAGGAGCCTGATCGAACGATGAACCCTCAGACCGGTGGTCGCCCCGACGGCCGCGCTGCCGACGAACTGCGCCCCGTCACGTTCGAGCGTGACTTCACGTCGATGGCGTCGGGCTCGTGCCTCGTGTCGTTCGGCGAGACGAAGGTGCTGTGCACGGCGAGCGTCGACGACGACGTCCCGCGCTGGATGCGCGGCAGCGGCAAGGGCTGGGTGACGGCCGAGTACTCGATGCTGCCGGGTTCGTCGCCCGAGCGGGTCGGGCGAGAGGCGGCGAAGGGCAAGCAAGGCGGTCGTACAGTCGAGATCCAGCGGCTCATCGCCCGCAGCCTGCGCGCGGCGTGCGACATGGTGATGCTCGGCGAGCGTCAGGTGATGGTCGACTGCGACGTGTTGCAGGCCGACGGCGGCACGCGGACGGCGAGCATCTGCGGCGGCTACATCGCCCTCCACGACGCGCTCGCGCGTCACGTTGCGGCGGGACACATCCGTCAGCACCCTCTGCACTCGTTCTGCGCCGCAGTCAGCGTCGGCATCGTCGACGCCCTGCCGGTGCTCGATCTTCCCTATGTGGAGGACAGCCGCGCCGAGGTTGACATGAACGTGGTGATGGTGCGCCCGATCGGCGGCGGCGAGTCGCGCTTCGTGGAAGTGCAGGGAACCGCCGAGGGCAAGCCGTTCAGCCGAGGCGAGCTCGACGGGCTGCTCGAGCTCGCTGCCGGCGGTCTCGACTCCATCATGGGGCTGCAGGGCGAGATGGTGTCCGTCGCGCCGCCCCCGCGGTGACGATGGACGATGCGGCCGCTCCGCGGGCCGTGCTCGTGTGCGCCTCGGCGAACCCGCACAAGGTGGCCGAGATGGAGGAGTTGCTCGCCGGTGTCGTCGACCTCTGGCCGCGTCCGGCCGGCCTGCCCGACGTCGTCGAGGACGCCGACACGTTGGAGGGAAACGCCCGCCTGAAGGCGGCGGCCGTCGCCACTGCCACGCAGCGTGGCGCGGTAGCCGACGACACGGGTCTCGAGGTCGACGCCCTCGACGGGGCACCTGGCGTGCGGAGCCACCGCTTCGCCGGCGAGCACGCCACCGACGCCGACAACCGGGCACTGCTGCTCGCCCGGCTCGCCGGCGTGCCCGACGCCGAGCGCACCGCCCGCTTCCACACCGTGGTGATGGTGTGCCTCCCCGCCGGCGCCGAGATCGTGACCGAAGGGGTGTGCGAGGGCACGATCGCCGGCGCCGAGCGTGGTGACGGCGGGTTCGGCTACGACCGCCTGTTCGTGCCCACCGACGGCGACGGGCGCACGTTCGCCGAGATGACCGCCGTCGAGAAGCACGCCATCTCGCATCGCGGCCGAGCGATGCGCGCCCTCGCCCTCAACCCGTTCTGGAGGTCGGAGAACGCGGGATAGCGCGTGCTGCGGCGTCCAGTTGGGGTCAGGACCAGCCGCGGAGGTCGATCGGCCACTCGTCGACGACGGTGTCGCCCTCGACGACGTAGGCGATCTCGTGCATCGCCATCGTTGGGTCGACGTGTGCGGGCAGGACCTGCACGTGCTCGCCGACGGTGAACTGCAGCTCGCCCGTGCCGAACGTGACGTGCTCGTCGCTGCAGAACCAGACGGCCGTGCCCTCCCACGCGATCGTCGGGTTGCCGTGGTCCATTCCGAGGGCCTTCAGGCCGACATCGGCGACGGCGTAGCCGTCCTTCACGGCGATCACGGTTCCGAGGATCGTCAGCGCATGATGGAACGGGAGCCCGAGCGTGGCGTACTGCGTGTCCATCAGCGCGTAGCTGCCCGCCTGGAGCTCGGTGACCGTGGTGCCGTCGTACATGTCGAACGTGCCGGTACCGCCGGCCGACACGATGTCGCCGCCGACCTCGGCGTGCGCGCCCGCAAGCGCCGCCATCGCATCGGACACCTGGCGGCGACGATCGCCGTGTTCGGGCACCATCATCAGGTGACCCTCGTAGCCCATCACGCCGCGCACCTCGAGCCCGGCGGACCGTGCGGCGTCGGCGAGACGGCCGGCGTCTGACGGGGCGCAGCCGCAGCGGGGGAGACCGACGTCGACGTCGACGAGGCAGCGCCGGATGCCGGCGAGCGCCGCAGCGGCGAGCGTGGCATCGCTGTCGATTGCGACGGTGATCGACGCGTCGTCCTGGCGCGCAGCGAGTGCCGCCAGCCGCCGCGGGTCGACGGTCTCGTTGGCGAGCAGGAGGTCGTCGCCGAGACCTGCGTCGATCATGCCGAGCATCTCGCCCGGCGTCGCACAGGTGAACGCCGTGTGCCCACGCTCTGCCTGGGCGGCGGCGATCGACGTGCACTTGTGCGCCTTGACGTGTGGTCGCAGCGAGGTGCCGGGTCGGGCGGCCGACATCGCCGCCAGATTGGCCTCGAACGCCGGCCACTGGATCACGGGTGCCGGGGTGGGGATCTCGTGGACGTCCACGCTGGCGGACGGTAGTCGCGCCAGGCGGTGCGGGTGGAGGGACTCGAACCCTCACTCCTCGTGGGAACAGGAACCTAAGTCCTGCGCGTCTGCCAGTTCCGCCACACCCGCGTGGCGCCACGAAGCGTAGACAGCCCCGGGCGTCAGCCGACCGGGAGCCACGCCAGCACGAGCTGGATGACCTTGACGTCTGACTTCTCGGCGGTCACCGCCATCGACTCCACCTGCGCCGCGACGGCCTGCCAACGCTGGGCGATCTCGGACAGCTCCTCGGTCGCCTCGGCCTCGACTGCGGTGAGCTCGTCGTTCAAGCGGGAGACCTTGCCTTCCGCCTCGTCGATGCGGCGTTCCGACGTCTGCGAACGCGACCGTGTGCGTCCCGCCTTGGTGAGGACCGAACCGATCGAGCCACGGCCGCGCAGCAGACCGCCGAGCACCGAACCGGCTGTCGACAGCAGATCGTCGCGCGTGGAGCCCTTGGCCTGGGTCTCGACGACATCGGCCCGATCGTGGGCGGCGTCGATCTGCGTCTTGAGCTTGGCGACCTTGGCGTCGTACTTGTCGCGCAGCGTGGCAGCCTCGGCGTCGGCGCGATCCTCTGCCGCTGCGGCGCAGCGCGCAGCGAAGTCGTCCGGCGTCTCGCCGGGACGCGAGAACAGCTTCAGCTCGCGGTTGACCTGCAGCTCGTAGGTCATCGTGCGGGCGAGGTGGTCGGCGAGGTCGCGCTCGGCCTGGGTGAACGTCGCCGACTTCGACAGCTCGGTCGCACCGAGCCGGTAGACGGCGCCGGTGGGCGCGTCGGCGACGAGGTCGCGGTCGTCGTAGTCGACAGCGACGGCGCGGGTCACGTCGAGCGGCGCCGTGAGCGGAAACACGACCGCTTCGTACTCCGTGGTGTGCACCAGGTCGCCGGCGCTGCGCTCGTCGTAGCGGATCCCGACGCGAGCGACCAACGCCGGTTCGAGCCGGCGTCCGCCGGGCGCGGCACCCACGGTCGCCAGCCACGGGGCGGCGGGGTCGACGTACCGGATCGGAATGCCTGCGGCGAGCTCGGGCATCACCGGCGTCTCGTCGTCACCGAGCGACGCTGCGTCTGCGGGAGCCGGAGCCGGCGTCGCCGCGTCAGCGTCCGTTACGACGTCGGTGGCTGCTGCCGGAGCAGGATCGGTCCCGGGTGCTGCGGCGGGCGCCGAGTCGATCGGCTCGGCCACAGGCGGGGACGCGGGCTGGTCCGATGTGGCGTCGGCGGGCGGCGACGGGGCGCTCGGCGTGCCGGGTGAGGTCGTCGAGCGGCCCCCCATCAGGGTCGCAATCTGGTCGCGGGTCAGCGGACCTCGGAGGTAGCTCATCGCCCAGCGGGTGGTGAACACCTCGGGTTGGTCCTCTCCGGCCTTGCGGAGGACGAACTGGCGCTTGTCGAGCCCGGCGATGGTGGCGCCGACGGCGTCGATGTCGACCCCACCCGCTGCCGCGCTCAGCCCGTCGAGGAGCCGGGCCTTGTCGCGCTCGGTCTGCAACCGGCCGATCATCCACGTCCCGGCGTTCGAGATCGCCTTGTAGTCGATGTCGACCGGGTTCTGCGTCGACAGCACGACCCCCACGCCGTACGCCCTCGCCTGCTTCATCAGCGTCATGATCGGCTTCTTCGTCGGCGGGTTCTCCGTCGGGGGGAGGTAGCCCATCACCTCGTCCATGTAGAGCATCGCCCGCAGGTCGGTGACGCCGCTTTGGCGCCGCATCCAGGTGACGAGCTTGCTGAGCACGAGCGACGTGACGAACTGGCGCTCCTCGTCGCTGAGGTGCGCCGTCGTGACGATCGCGCAGCGCGGCTTGTGGTCCTCCCTGTAGAGCAGGGACTCGATGTCGAGCGCCGATCCCTGCGACCACGCAGAGAACGACGGCGAGGCGAGGAGCCCGTTGAGCCGCATCGCCAGCTTCGAGCGATCAGCTGGTGGGAAGAACTGGTCGAGGTCGAATACACCGAGCTTGCGCAGCGGCGGCGTCTGCACCATGCCGACGAGTGTCGCCAGATCGATGGGGACGCCCTTCGACCAGGCGTCGTGGATGAGGTTCGAGAGCAGGATGTGCTCGCGGCTCGACAGCGGGTCGGCCTCGATGCCGACGAGTCCGAGCAGCCCGGAGACGAATCCTTCGACCTCGTCGCCGATGATCTCCTCGTCGTCGGTCTGCGGTTTCTGCAGCGAGCCGACGAGGTCGAGCGAGAGCCCCGACCTCGAGCCGGGCGTGTAGATCGTGAAGTCGGCCATCTCGCGCAGCGCGGCGATGCGCTCGCCGCCGAGGCCCCACGACTCGAGGCCCTCCCTCCACGTCGTCGCCTGTTGGGCGGCGAACTCGTCGGCGCTCACGCCGGCGGCGTTCGCCTGCGACTCGTCGATCCAAGGACGGAAGTCCTCCGGTCGCAACTCGGGGAACGTGAGGCAGAGGTTGGTCAGGTCGCCTTTCGGGTCGACGATCAGCACCGGCCGGCCGGAGGCGAGCACCTCCTCGATGAGGATGATCCCGAGCCCGGTCTTGCCGGACCCCGTCATTCCGACGATGACGCCGTGCGTCGTGAAGTCGTCGGAGTCGATCGTGGTGTTGCCCTCGGTGCGCTCCCGGGTTGTGGGATCGATTGCTCCGCCGACGAAGAACTCAGCCATGGGCGCCGATCGTGCCACATGAAGGCGGCACCCGGGCCCTGCGCCGGCACACCAACGCCGAGGGGCCGGACGCACGGGCGTCGATAGCCTTTGCGCCATGCCCGATCCCTCCGCAGCGAACGCACTCGAGTCGGGGAGTCTCGGCCGCGCCGAGGTGTTCAACCGCCTGCTGCAGAACCGCGTCGTCGTGCTCGGGTCGGAGGTCAACGACGAGATCGCCAACCGTGTCTGCGCCCAGCTCATCTGGCTCGAAGGTGAGGGCGACGACGACATCTGGCTGTACATCAACAGCCCGGGCGGCTCGGTCACCGCCGGCATGGCGATCTACGACACGATGCAGTTCGTCGGCTGCCCCGTCGCCACGGTGTGCCTCGGCTTCGCGGCGTCGATGGGTCAGTTCCTGCTCACTGCGGGCGAGCCGGGCAAGCGCTTCACGCTCCCCAACGCCCGCCTCGTGATGCACCAGCCGAGCGCCGGACTGCGCGGGCAGGCGTCGGACATCGCGATCCAGGCCGAGCAGTTCTCGTACACGAAGCGTCGTGTCGCCGAGATCATCGCCCAGCACTCGGGTCAGGACGTCGAGCGGATCCGGGAGGACTCCGAGCGTGACCGCTGGTTCACCGCCGTCGAGGCGAAGGAGTACGGACTCGTCGACAAGGTGATCACCCGCCGCGGCGAGATCCCGGCGTAGTTCCACGTGTCCACTCGCCGGCAGCGACGAGCGCCGTGACGGTGTCGTACGCCAGGGCGGCGAGTCGACCGGGACGACCTGAGTCGGCGATGGCGCACAGGTCGTCGATGGTGTCGAGGTCGCGGGCAGTGGGCAGGGACACGACGTGGTCACCCACCTCGCGCAGTCGCTGCAACTGCAGCGCACCGGTGGTCGACGCACTCGTCGGGATGCCGCCGAATACGGCGTCGATCTTCGTGACCGTACGGGGACTCAGCCCGATCATCCAGTAGCCGCCGTCCTCTGCGAGCCCGATCACGTCCGCACCGCGTCGAACGTGGTCGATGGCGTCGCCGAGGAGGTGCGCGACATGGGGAGTCTCCATGCCGGTGACCACTCCGGGCCCGAGGTCGGCGAAGCCGTTGCGGAGACGCTCGCCGAGTCCGTCACCGCGCTGCGCGACGATGGCGTAGTCGTCCGGCATCCACGGCTGCCGTGCGCCTTCGAGCAGCAGTGTCCGGCGGGTCGAGTTGATCCCGGCAATGGTGTTGATCGAGTCGATGGTGTCGGTGATGGCCGCCAAGGCGATCTCGGCTGCACGTTCGAACGTGCACGGCGGACAGAGCCGCGTCTTGACGAGTCCGGCCACGGGGGCCTTGGCGATGATCGTGGTGTGCACGTTCATCCTCGGCCGTCCTCGCGCAGCATGCGGGTCATGTCGCCGATCGCCCGAACGGTGCCGCGCACCGTGCCGGTCACCTTCGATCTCCCGGCTCGTTCGCTGTACTCGACCGGTACGTCGCGTACCCGCCATCCGGCCTCGGTGGCGCGCAGCACCATCTCGAGTGGCCAGCCGGAGCGACGGTCTCGGAGATCGAGCGCGAGCAGATCGACACGTCGAGCGGCCCGCATCGGTCCGACATCGCGGATCGAGGTGTTGGTGCGCCGGCGCACTTCGGCGGCGAGCACCCGATTCGCGAGCCGGGCATGGGCGGGCCACGCGCCGCGGCGGGCGATGCGGGCGCCGATGACGAGGTCTGCCTCGTCGCGGAGCACGAAGCCGGCCACCAGTGGGAGCGCCGCCGGGTCGAGCGAGGCATCGCAGTCCATGAAACAGACGACGTCGTCGGTGGCCGCGAGCAGGCCGGCGTAGCACGCCGAGCCGAAACCACGTACCGGTTCCGCGATCACCGTCGCGCCGTGCGCGGCAGCAAGGACGGAGGTGTCGTCGCTGGAGCCGTTGTCGACGACGATCGGGTGATAGCCGTCGGGCATGCGACGGAGCACCCACTCGATGGCCTCGGCCTCGTTCAATGCGGGCAGGATGACGTCAGGCACGTCGGTTCACCGAGGTCCGAGGTCGCAGTCGAGGTCGAGGTCGAGGTCGAAGGAGGAGCGGTTGACGTGAAGGTGCTGGTGACAGGCGGTGCCGGATTCGTGGGCTCGCACGTTGTCGACGAGCTCGTGGCCGCGGCGCACGAGGTGGTCGTCGTCGACGACCTCGACCCGGCGGCGCACGACGGGCTGCCCGATGGACTGTCTGGCGCTGCGCAGTACACGTGGGGCGACATCCGGGACCCGGACATGTGGGCGACCGTCCTCGACGGCGTCGATGCCGTGTGCCACCAGGCGGCGAAGGTCGGCCTTGGTGTCGACTTCGCAGACGTCGAGGAATACGTGGGGCGCAACGAGGCTGGGACGGCATCGCTGTTGCGGGCGCTGCACGACCGTCGCTTCGCAGGGCGGATCGTGCTCGCGTCGAGCATGGTCGTCTACGGCGAGGGGCGCTACCGGTGCGTCGAGCACGGGCTGGTGCGTCCAGGGCCGCGTCGGCCTGCCGACCTCGCCGCCGGCCGGTTCGAGCCACCGTGCCCGGCGTGTGGCCGGCAGCTGGACAGCGAAGCCGTCCCGGAGGACCACTGGCTCGATCCTCGCAACGTCTATGCCACGACGAAGTTGGCGCAGGAAGGTCTCTGTGCGGCGTACGCGCGGGAGCACGAGGGATGCGCCGTCACGTCGTTGCGCTACCACAACGTGTACGGGCCGCGGATGCCGCGTGACACGCCGTACGCGGGCGTCGCCAGCCTGTTCCGCAGTGCATACGAGCGCGGCGAGGCGCCCGGCGTGTTCGAAGACGGCGGGCAGCGACGCGATTTCGTGCACGTCGCCGACGTGGCTCACGCCAACGTGCTGGCACTCACCAACGACGAGCAGGCGAACGGAGCGTTCAATGTGTGCACAGGCTCGCCACACACCATCTCCGACATGGCCATCGCACTGCGCCCTGACGGTGCGCCGCCGCCGGTGGTCACGGGTGACTACCGGCTCGGCGACGTCCGCCACGTCTTCGCGAGCGCGGCCCGAGCGCGTGACGTGCTCGGATTCAGCGCATCGATCGGCTTCGACGAGGGAATGCGCGGGTTCGCGGCGGCGCCACTCCGATCGGTCGTCGGCCCGCGGCCGCCATCGCTCGGCTGAGGTCGCGCCGAGCCTCACCATTTCGTCACCAGCGCCGCCTGCAGCGCGATCGCACCCATCGCCTGCGCGGCGAGCCAGATGGCCGCGCGATGTTGCCGGACGACGAAGCGCACGCCGTTGTCCGCCGCGGACTCGCCTGCGACGACCACGCGCGGCACGAACAGGCTCGCGCCGGCCACCGCGATCCACGGGTAGAACAGAAGCCAGATCCGTTCGACCTCCCCCCGGGTGTACTGCGATAGGTGCGAGACGAGTAGGGCGGTGACTGCGGCGCCCACGACGAGCCACATCCGTCGATCCCTTAGGCGCAAGATGCCGGCGAACGCAGTCGGACCGAGCGCGATGAGCGCAGCGGCGAGATTGGCGAGACCGAAGTAGCCCC